>JANLUV010000395.1:0-3309 GCA_031363685.1 Alphaproteobacteria bacterium
GAAGTACCCCTGCTGCTTCTTCACTTCCATTCCGGCGCCGCCGGAGTCCTTGTCGATCGCGCGGCCTTGCCGTTCGCTGGTGGTGGTCAGCAGCGTTTCCTGGATGATTTCAGGCAGCGTCTTCGCGGTGCTTTCGACCGCGCCGGTCAGCGGATAGCAGCCGAGCGTGCGGAAGCGGATCGAGCGCATCACCGGGGTTTCGCCCGGAAGCAGCGGAAACCGGTCATCGTCGACCATCAGCAGCATCCCGTCGCGCTCGACTGTCGGGCGCACGCCGGCGAAATAGAGCGGGACGATCGGGATATCGTTGAGGTGGATGTATTGCCACACGTCCAGCTCGGTCCAGTTGGAGATCGGGAAGACGCGGATGCTTTCGCCCCCTCCCTGTGTCCTTGGGGCCTTGCGGGCGTTGTAAAGGTTCCACAGTTCGGGCCGCTGGTTCTTCGGATCCCAGCCGTGGCTGGCGGTGCGGAACGAGAAGATCCGTTCCTTTGCGCGGCTTTTTTCTTCATCGCGCCGGGCGCCGCCGAAGGCCGCGTCGAACCCGTACTTGTCCAGCCCCTGCTTCAGCCCCTCGGTCTTCCACATATCGGTATGGAGCGCGCCGTGATCGAACGGGTTGATCCCGCGCGCGGCTGCTTCGGGGTTCTGGTAGACCAGCAGTTCCATGCCGCTTTCGCTCGCCATGCGAGTGCGCATCTTGTACATTTCCTGGAACTTCCAGGTCGTGTCGATGTGAAGCAGCGGGAACGGCGGCGGCGAGGGATAGAATGCCTTGCGCGCCAGGTGCAGCATCACCGCGCTGTCCTTGCCGACCGAATAGAGCATCACGGGCCGTTCCGCCTCGGCCACCACCTCGCGGAGGATGTGGATCGCCTCGGCCTCGAGCCGTTCCAGGTGCGTCAAAGTCTTCGCCATCATAATCCCGTCGATCGAAATGCAGCAGCCGATTGCCCGGCCCGCCTGTCATAGAAGGGCGCCTGTCACACAAGCGCCCTGTCCGGCAAACAAGAAAGTCTGGTGACCGCCACTAGCTGGCTTTAGTCATCGCAAGCTGAGTCACCGCACTGTGCCGTGGTGCACTGCACAATGTCACGAGCGCCTGCCCCCGTAACATTGCAATCGCATGAAGCCGGTCCGGAATGGTGCGATCTTTAACCGCAGGCGCGCCAGGCCGTCAGCCGGATCCCGACCATCGGAACGGTCAGCGCGGTGCCGGCCACTGCCATCAGCAACAGCGCGGCATAAATGACGATGAACGCAATCAGGAAAATTTCGCTGGTGCTCCTACCCGGCCCGACGGGGCGCTCCCCGCGCTGCACGCCGCCCGGTTCTTGTCGCGCGAACGGGGGGGGGGGCAGGTGCAAAGGATTGCTGTCGCGAAGGACGGCCGTTCCGGGGGTCAGCGCGCCTGCTGCAGTCCGGCGCAGACGCGGGCCAGATCGTCGATCCGGAAGGTCTGCTCGAACACCACGCCATAACGCGGCGGGCGCCGCCAGCGGACTTTGGCATGAACCGTCGGCAGGTTGTCGCATTCGATGCGGACCAGTTCGTCGATCATCAGCCACCCGTTGCAATCGATCGACGCACCGCGCTGCGAGATGTCGCGCAGCGTCACCGGCGTGCGCAGGCCGCCGGTGCACAAGGTTGCCGCCAGTTCGACATTGAGGCGCGGCTGGCGGCGCGGAAAATCGCCTTCCTGCGCGGCCAGCAGGCGGGCGCAGTCGATCGGTTCCGGGAACTCGCACCCGGCCTGTTCGCCCGATTGCCACACCAGCCGGAGCGCATGGCGATCACCGTTGTCGAATTCGATCGCGAGGTCGCGGTGATCAGGGAGCGGATGGAACAAGCGCACCTTGAGCCCCCGTTCGGTGACGTCGCGCACGACGCAAAGGAATTCCCGGCCATCGGCGATCAGTTTGCCCGGACGGATCATCACCGTCCGCCGCGGAGTGGCGCGACATTCGGCGAACGGTAATTCCTCGGCCCCGGATGGGTCCCAGTTGCCGAAATCCCGATCCAGTTGTTCCATTGTGCGACCCCGGCTCCCCCGGTCCCCGTTCCGGATTGTTAGGAGCGCCATTACTATCTCAAACTAACCGTTAACAGGGATTTAAAAACAACGTACTTTCACATATTTACAATAGATCTCACCCCGGCGCGGGTTTATCCGATCTGGCTCAACGAGCGGAATAGCCGGGCAATTGCACCGCTTCGACGCCGTTCACCGCCAGCAGCAGGTGCCCGGCGGGATGGTCGGCGGCGGGGTGCTCGTTGGGCGTCATGTTGTAGATGCAGCGAATCGTCTGGCCGGGCACGACCCGGTCGAACACCAGCACCGCCTCACCCGCCGCGACCAGCCGGAATGCACCGTGGCGCAGCGCCGGGTACTAAAGCGAGGACATCGCGGGCGTGATGGAGCAGCGAACCGGGTGCCGCTTCCGGGACCGCGATGGCCCGGGCGCGGTTGGCCGGGCCGCGCGGCCGCCACGGCGTTCCGGTGGTGAAACCGGCAAGGTCGTCCACCGTCCATGGCAGCGGCGTGCGCACCCGGTCGCGCGGCAGGGTCAGCCGCCAGTTGGCGATGGCTTCGGGGTCCTGCAGGAACGTGTTATGCGACCTGTGCGCGGGTAGGTCTGGACGGCAGTCTATTTATCTGATTCTGCGGGCTTTAGAGGCATGCAGGAGGGACGAATGGCGCATCGCTTGATTGGTCAGGAGCGGCTTGGATTTGCGGCTCCATCGGGGAGCATGTCGTCTCTTGAGGCTCTTTCCCGTTTGATCGACTGGGACAGGATCGCAGGCATCCCTGGGCAAGTTCATGCCGGTGCAAAAGGCGAGCCAGCATGGCCGCCGCTGGCAATGTTCAAGGCGCTGCTGCTGTCGGTCTGGCATGATCTGTCGGACGTCAGGCTGGCCGAGGCGCTCGATGACCGCGCTTCATTCCGCACCTTTTGCGGCTGTTCAAGAACCGGGGATACCCCGGAGCGGACCGCGTTCGTCCGCTTTCGCAGGCCGCTGATCGCCCATGATCTTGACCGCCTGCTGCTCACCACCGTGACAGCCCAGCTCAAGGCCAAAGCGGTCACGGTCAAGACCGGAACGCTTGTCGACGCCACGATCATTGCGTCGGCCAGTGCGAGCGATGATGAGGCGCGCTGGGTCAAGCATAAGGGCAAACCTGCAGTTCACGGCTTCAAGGCCCATGTCGGAGCCGATGCCGACACGGCGTCGGTCGAAGAAATTGCCATCACTTCGGCCAATATCAATGACGGCAGAGCTGGCCCCGATGCGCTGCCCGATGATCCC
>JANLUV010000406.1:0-3932 GCA_031363685.1 Alphaproteobacteria bacterium
ATCGGGCGCAGGCGCAGTGCGGCCGGGCCCTGCGTCGCAGCGCTTTCGGTGATCGCAAAGGCGGCGGCGGGCAAGGCGCTGCGGTCGAGCGCCAGCACGCGCAGATCGGCCGGGGCAGGCGCGGCGGCGACGGCGGTGTCGGCAGCGGCGGCCGGCTGCTGGCCGGGCAGGGCGGAGACAAGCGCCAGCGGGCGGCCGAGCAACTGGGCTTCGACCAGCGGCGCGGTCTGGCCTTGCCCATGGCTCGGCTCTGCTGCTGCGGCGGAGGGTGCGCCAGCGGGCGCGGTCGGCATGGCTGGCACAGGGGTCGGCACGGGGGCCGGAACAGGGGCCGGGGTGAGCAGCGCGGCGGCGGGATCGGGCAGGATGAAGGCTGCAGCTTCGCTTGGCGGATCTGCCGGCACGGGGGTTTGGGAACCGTCGGCGGCGGTCTGGTCGTTCACGGTCGTGGCGGCTGCCGGGAGCGGCTTGCCGGCGCCCGGCAAAACCTTGCCGCCGGACTGCAGGGCGGCGGCCAGCTGTTGCAGCAGCGCGCGCGCGCCGGTGAGTGTCACGGCTGGTTCGGGCGCGGCGGCGGGGTCAGCCGCGGCGTCTGCGGTGCTTCCCGCGATTGGCGCGAAACCGCCCGAACCGGCCAGCGGGGCGTCCTGCTGGTGCGCCAGAAAGCGGGCAAAGTCCAGCAAATCCGCGCTTTCGCCGTTCGCAACGGGTGCGCCACCGGCGAGGGCGGCGGCAGCTATTGCGGTGCTGGCAGGGGCGCTCGCGGAGACAGGCGGCGCGGCAAGCTGAATCATCGTGAAAAACCCCGTTCGAGTAGCTGACGGCTGCTATTCAAGCCCCGTGCCAAGTGCCCGCCGGCCGGTCAGCGGCTGGACTTGCTGCTGCCCGGACAGCGCGCGCTTTTCCGCCGTGGCGCGGTCTTCAACCGCCTGACGGCGGCGTTCGGCCTCGGCCAGTTGCCGCAGCTTGAGGTCCGCCTGAACGCGGGCGCGATCGGCATCCGCGCGGGTGCCGGTCGAGATGCCGTCAAGCCCGGCGCGAAACCCGGCCAGTTGCCGCAGCGCGCCGCCATCGGCGATGTTGTGACGATTGGCATAGTCGGCGGCGAGTTGCCCGGTGCGGTCGGCCAGCGCCAGCAGTTGCGCCAGCGTGCCTTCAGCCTCGGCGGCTTCGGCGGCGGCGGCCTGCCGGGCAATGGCGCGGACCTGTTCGAGCCGTTGCAGCCGGGCGAGGCGCTTGCGGTCAGGCGGCGGCATCGGACCCAAGCAATTCCGCCCCCAGCAACTTAGCCAGCGCGGCGGCGCTGCGCGCCAGCGGCACGATCTCGCCCTGCGCCTGTGTCAGGAACTCGCGCATCGGTTCCTGCATGGCGATGGCGCGGTCGAGCAGCGGATCGGCGCCGGAGCGATAGGCGCCCATCAGCACCAGATCGCGGTTGGCTTCATAGCTGGCGACCAAGGCACGGAAGGTGCGGGCCAGACGCTGGTGCGCCGGATCGGTGATGTCGCTCATCACGCGGCTGAGCGAAGCGGCGATGTCGATCGCCGGATATTGCCCGCGCTGGGCCAGATCACGCGACAGCACGACGTGGCCATCGAGGATCGAGCGGGCGGTATCGACCACCGGATCGTCCTGATTGTCACCGTCCGCCAGCACCGTGTAGAGCCCGGTGATCGAGCCACCGCTGGCGGCCGAATTGCCGGCGCGTTCGACCAGCTTGGTGATCGTGGCCAGGGCGGACGGCGGATAGCCACGCGCCGCGCCGGGTTCGCCCAGCAACAGCGCGATTTCCCGGCCCGCATGGGCCACGCGGGTCAGGCTGTCCATGATCAGCAGCACCTTGCGGCCCTGCGCGCGGAACTGTTCGGCCAGACTGGTCGCCAGCAGCGCGCCGCGAATGCGCAAGTTGGGGGCATGGTCGGCGGGGACCGCGACCACGGCGGTGCGAGCACGCGTGGCGCCGGCCATGTGGCGCTCGACAAAATCGGATACTTCGCGGGCGCGTTCGCCGATCAGCCCGACGATCACCACTTCGGCTTCGGCGCCGGTCGCGATCATGTCGAGCAGCACCGACTTGCCGACGCCCGAACCGGCGATGATACCGATCCGCTGGCCGACCCCGAAGGTGGTCAGCGCGTTGAGCGCACGCACGCCGGTGTCGAACGACTGGCGGACCGGGCTGCGATCGAGCGCGCCGGTGCGAATCCCGCCCGCCGGCCATTCGTCGCGGAAATGGACCGGGCCAAGCCCGTCGATCGGATGGCCCTCGCCATCGACCGCGCGGCCGAGGAACGCCTCGCCCACCGGCAGCATCCCCGGATGGCCTTCGGGCCTAACCCGCGCGCCGGGGCGGAGCAGCACCGTATCGCCCAGCAGCATCATCAGCGTGCGGCCGTTGCGGAAGCCGATCACTTCGGCCAGCAGTTCGCCGGGCATGTCGCGCTGCGGCCCGTGGGCGATCCGGCACAGCGCGCCGACCGGCACCGACAACCCGCTGACTTCGAGCAGCCCGCCATCGCACGCGGCGACCAGGCCGTAACGGTGCGGGGTGAAATCGGGCTGGGCGCTGGCCAGTTCATCGAGCAGCGGGGCGAACAGCTTCAGCATGCGTGGAACGCCTCGGCCAGCGCGCGGCGCCATTGCGCCGGGCCGTCCTCGACCCCGCCGGACTGGGTTTCGACCCGCAGTGCGCCGCGTTCGAGCGCGGGATCGGGCAGCACTTTCCAGTCCTTGGGCAGGCGCGGCGAGATCAGCGCAAAGTCATCCGCATTCAGGCGGATCACCCGCTCGTCATCGGCGCGGGCGAGCATGGCGACCGCGCGTTCGACCCGCTGCGCCAGCGCATCGCTGTCGAGCGCGAACGGGACCAGCGTGGCCTCGCACAGCGCCATCACCGTATCCTGCAGGCGTTCGCGCAGCAATTCGGCCATTTCGCCGTCGATCCGGGCGAACGACAGGTCGAGCGCGGCGCAGGCTGCGGCTGCGGCGGCGATGGCCGCGTCGGCGGCGGCGCGGGCATCATCGGCGCCCGTGCCATAGCCTTCGGCCCACGCCACTGCGACCGGATCAGCGCGCTTGGCCGGGGCGGAACCGAACCCGGTATCGCCGCCGGGGGCGGGCAGGGTAAAGCGGGCGTCGCGGTGGAACCCGGCCACCCCGGAATCGGCGCCGGTCAGAGCGAGGAAACTAGACATAATCGTCGTCACCCGAACCGAACACGATCGTGCCATCGGCGGCGAGACGGCGGGCGACGGCGACAATGGCCTTCTGTGCCGCCAGCACATCGGCCATCTTCAACCGGCCGCGATTGGCGATTTCGTCCTGAATGCCTTCGGCGGCGCGGCTCGACATGGCGCGGAAGAACACGGTGCGCTGGTCGTCGGCGATCCCCTTCAGCGCATCGATCAGGTTGTCGTTGTCGACCTCGCGCAGCAGCGCGCCCATCGCCTGCGCATCGAGCACGAACAGGTGCTCGAACTTGAAAATCTCGGCCTCGATTTCCCTGGCGAGCGCTTTGTCGAGCTTGGTGATTTCGGGCATGACCCGTTTTTCGACCACCTTGCCGGCGCCGTTGATGAGTTCCGCCGCTTCGCGCGGGCCGCCCATGGTGAGCGGCGCGGCGCCGTGGAATTCGCGGATCCGGGCGCCGAGCAGTTCCTCCAGCATGACCAGCGCCTCGGGTGCGACCGGTCCCAGCGTGGCGATGCGGTGGACGATCTGCGGCTGTTTGTCGGCCGGTAATGCGTGCAGCACTTCGGCGGCGACTTCGGGGTCGAGCTGGACCAGCAGCACCGCCAGCGCCTGCGGGTGTTCCTCGCGGATCAGCGGGACCAGCGCCTCGGGGTTGAGCCACTTGGCCAGTTCGAGCGGGCTGGGCGGCTTGTGGTCCGGCGGGACGATGCGCGCCATCAGGTTATCCGCTTTCACGGTGC
>JANLUV010000423.1:0-10513 GCA_031363685.1 Alphaproteobacteria bacterium
CGCGCCGGCCCGGCGCAGTTTTCGCCCCATCACCACCAGCACGGCTACAACCGCCCAGGCCCACCAGCGGTGGACGAAATGGGTCAGGTACGGATCATCCAGCAGCGCGTGCAGCGGCCCCTGCGACCAATCGACCCCATCCGGAAAGAACCGGCCCTGCATCGTCGGCCAGTCATTGGCGACGTGGCCCGCGCGCAGTCCCGCGACCAGCGCGCCGAGCCCGAGCTGGACGAACAGCGCGGCCAGCGCCAGCACGGCGAACGCAGTCAGGCGGCGAGGCGGTTTACCCCGGGCTTGGGCGCGCAGGTCCAGCGCGGTCCACACCAGCCCGGCCAGCGTAACCAGCGCAGTCAGCAAGTGCGCGGCGAGGCGGAAATGGCTGACCTTCACGTCATGGACGATGCCGGACTGGACCATCCACCACCCGATCGCGCCCTGCAGGGCGACCAGCGCGGCCAGTGCCAGCAGCCGGGGCAAATAGCCGCGCGGGATTTCCCGGCGCAGGCCAAACCACGCGATCACCAGCACCAGCACGGTGCCGATGGCGCGGCCCAGCAGGCGGTGGGCCCATTCCCAGAAAAAGATGGTCTTGTAAGTCGCCAGCGTCATCCCGGCCGGGCCGTTGACGAGGATAAATTGCGGGGTCTGGCGGTATTTGTCGAATTCGGCCTGCCACGCCGCCGCGCCGAGCGGCGGCAGCGCGCCGCTGACCGGGTTCCATTCGGCGATCGAGACGCCCGATTCGGTCAGCCGGGTAATCCCCCCGACGGCGACGATTGCCACCACCAGTGCCGCCACAGCCAGCAACCAAAGCGCCAGCGCAAGCGGGCGTTCGCGCAAAGTTGTTGAGTCTGACAGCTCCAGCCTCAAGCTCCAGACCGATCCCATGCCGTTTCGATGCCCCCCGCGCGGCAAAAGCGCAAGCACATTGTAAATCATTCCGACGGTTTGGCACGCATGCGCAGTGCCCGGCGGAGACCGGCACCTTCGGTCAGGCTTGTATGATGTTACATCATATCATAGACGGACCGGATCATGCGTGATGCCCTGCTTTCGATTCGAGACCGGCTCGACGGGTTCGGAGTGGTCCTCTCCGGCCTCTGCGCGGTGCATTGCGTGCTTGGGCTGGTGCTGGTCACCGTGCTCGGTCTGGGCGGCGGCGTGTTCCTGTCGCCCGCGATCCATGAAACCGGGCTGGCGCTGGCGATCGGGGTTGGCGTGATCACGCTGGGCCTTTCCGCGCTGCGCCACGGACGGCTGGGTCCGCTGGTGATCGGCGCCTGCGGGATTACGCTGATGGCCGCCGCGCTGACGGTCGATCACGGCCCGCGCGAGGCGCTGCTGACCATTGCCGGGGTCGGCCTTGTCGCCGCCGCGCACATCCGGAACTTGCGCCAGCCCGGTTGAACGCTATCTGCGCAAGGCATGTCCGCAGAACTTCTCCTCATCGTCAACGGCGAGCCGCGCCGCGCCCCCGTCGGTAGCACCATTGCCGATCTGGTCCGCACGCTGGGGCTTGACCCGGCCAAGGTCGCGGTGGAACACAACGGCGCGATCGCCCCGCGCGCGACGTTGGGCGACGTGACGCTGGCTGAGGGTGACGTGCTGGAAATCGTGCATTTCGTGGGTGGAGGTGAAGGCGTGAGCGAAGCTGACCAGAATGCGGAAGTACTGAATGGCGATACCTGGACCGTGGCCGGACGGACCTTTCGCTCGCGCCTGATCGTCGGCACCGGCAAGTACAAGGATTATGCGCAGAACGCCGCCGCTGTCGCCGCCGCCGGGGCCGAGATCGTCACGGTCGCGGTGCGCCGGGTGAACGTGTCCGATCCCTCCGCCCCGATGCTGACCGACTTCATCGATCCCAAGAAAGTCACCTACCTGCCCAACACCGCCGGCTGCTTCACCGCCGATGACGCGATCCGCACGCTGCGGCTGGCGCGCGAGGCGGGCGGCTGGGATCTGGTCAAGCTGGAAGTGCTGGGCGAGGCGCGCACGCTGTACCCCAACATGCGCGAAACGCTGATCGCGACCGAAGTGCTGGCCAAAGAAGGCTTCCTGCCGATGGTCTACTGCGTCGACGATCCGATCGCGGCGAAGCAACTGGAAGACGCCGGCGCGGTGGCGATCATGCCGCTGGGCGCGCCGATCGGATCGGGACTGGGCATCCAGAACCGGGTGACCATCCGCCTGATCGTCGAAGGCGCCAGCGTGCCGGTGCTGGTCGATGCCGGGGTCGGCACCGCCTCCGACGCGGCCGTGGCGATGGAATTGGGCTGCGACGGGGTACTGATGAACACCGCCATCGCCGAAGCGAAAGACCCGGTGCTGATGGCCCGCGCGATGCGCCTCGCCGTCGAAGGCGGCCGCGCCGCCTACCGCGCCGGGCGCATGGCCACGCGCAAGTATGCCGACCCGTCCAGCCCGCTCGCCGGCCTGATCTGAGGCCTGATCTGACGCCTGAGAGCGGGGCACACCTTAACGCCCCCCTCCGCACTCACCCGCAACATAGTTAACCCCTTGCTAACCCGGCCTGTGGCATGGTCTGCCGGTGGGAATTCCCACGGACAGGGACAACAGGTCATGGGTTACGCCGGTACCGCCTCGCTCGCCATCGCGGAATTCAGCGAATTCGCCAGCTTCACGCCGTTCGAGCAGCGCTATATCAAGCGCAGCCTCGATGTCGGGCTCGGCCGGCAGGATGCGTTCAAGCTGTGGGCGCGCGACGCCGGGGAAACAGCCTCGATCCGCAGCCAGTACGTCGCCTACCAGGAGCTGAAAACGCTCCGCAAGGAAATCCCCGAGGATACCGGGTTCGACAGCATCGAAGCCTTCGTCGGCAAGCTGATCCGCGTCTCCGCCTTCGATCTGGCGCAGGAGCGGCTGGGGTGCTTTTCCGCCTACCGCTTCCTGTATGAACGCCTGCTCGGCCCCGACGTGCGGCCCTGGCTGCCCGCCGCGTTCTGCGGCGCCGCCGCCTTGCCCCAGATCCGCCCCGCGCTGCGCAAGCAGTTGCTCCAGTCGATCAGCGAAGCCGCCGCCACCGCGCCGGGCTGGTCCGACGCCGCGCCGAGCTTCTTCCCGGAATGGGTGGAGAAGGAAGCGGCGTGAGTTCGGGTGGGGTTTGAAGGGGTAATGTAAGGTGCGAGGGCCAACGCCCTCGCGCTCCCCCACCGATTACGACGCTACCCCTTGTACAACCCATCCAGCCGCGCGCCGTAGCGTTCCTTCAGCTTGTGGCGGCGGATCTTCAGGCTGGGGGTCATTTCCTCGTTTTCGATCCCGAACGCCTCGTCGGCGAAGGTGAACTGGCGGACTTTCTCGATCACGCTGAGGTCCTGGTTCACCCGGTCGATCGCGGCGCGAATTGCGCGGTGGAAGGCGGGGAGGTCTTGCAGTTCGTGGAAGTTGAAGTGTTCGTGTTCGTGCCGCGCCCAGTCGAGCGCCCATTCCGCATCGGGTACGATCAGGCCGACCACATAGGGGCGCTTGTCACCCACCACCATCGCCTGCGCGATTTCGGGCTGGAGGGTCAGCATCCCCTCGATCTTCTGGGGTGAGACATTGTCGCCCTTGTCGTTGACGATCATGTCCTTCTTGCGATCGGTGATGACGATCCGGCCCTGCTCGTCGAGATGGCCGATATCTCCGGTGTGCAGCCAGCCAGCCACCAGCGCCTTCGCCGTTTCAGCCTCGTTCTGCCAGTAGCCGTGCATCACCAGTTCGCCGCGCACGAGGATTTCGCCGTCGCCCGCGATCCTGACCTCCACGCCCTGCATCGGCGGGCCGACGGTGTCCATCCGGAGGCCGACTTTGGGCCGGTTGCACGCGACGACCGGTCCGCTCTCGGTCTGGCCGTAGCCTTGCAGGACGGTGAGTCCCATTGCCGAAAAGAACGTGCCGACATCGGGATTGAGCGGCGCCCCGCCCGAGACCATCGCCTTGAGCCGCCCGCCGAACCGCTGGCGGATCCTGGGGCGCAGCAGGCGGCCGATCACGAAGTCCATCGGCACGTCAGACAGGTGACGCCTGCCCTGCGCGGCGATCTTCAGCGCCCGGTCCATCAGGAAGTTGGCGATGCGGCCCTGCTTTTCGACTTGCTTCATGATCCGCGTGCGCAGCACCTCGAACAGGCGCGGGACAACGACCATGATCGTCGGGCGCACTTCCTCGATGTTGCTGGCAAGCTTTTCGAGCCCTTCGGCGTAATAGATCTGCCCGCCCATGCCGATCGGCAGGAACTGGCCGCCAGTGTGTTCATAGGCGTGGCTGAGCGGCAGGAACGACAGGAACACCTCCGGGTGCCGCCCGGTTTCGTCCCAGCCGAAATCCTCGGACAGGATGCGAGCGGCGCCATCGACATTGCGCAGGATCGCGCCGTGGTGCTGCTTTACCCCGCGCGGGGCGCCGCCGGTCCCGCTGGTATAGATCAGGCAGGCGAGGTCGGCCCGGCCGATTCCGGCAATCCGCGCGTCAACCGCGGCGCGGGCAGCGGCGCCGTCCCCCGCGATCAGTGCCGCCCATTCGCGGCAATCCGCGTCGCCCAACTGGGGCAGTTTGAAGCTTTCAATGGCGATGACGTGGGCGCCCGCGGTGCTGCGCACCACCGCAGGGAGCAGCGGCTTTGCCAGTTTCGCATTGGCGACGATCACCGCGCGGGCGCCGGAATTTTCCAGCACGTGGCTGTGATCGCGTTCGGTATTGGTGGTGTAGGCCGGCACGGTGACCAGCCCCGCAGCCATGATCGCCAGATCGGCGATGCACCATTCGGGCCGGTTTTCCGAGACGAGCATCACCCGGTCCCCGGCGTCGAGGCCCATCGCCCTGAGGCTCTGCGCCAGCAGGCAGACCTGGCGGGCGGTTTCGCGCCAGCTCAGCGGATGCCACGCCCCGCCCTGCTTGGCCCACAGGAACGGCCGGTCGTCCAGTTCGTCGGCCCGGGCGAGAAACAGGGACACGAGATTCGGACTGGCGTCAAAATCGGCTAGCTGCACGCAAAGTCCCTCTCAGCGCGCCGTCTGGTGCGGCACCCCTTTCATCTAGAAGTCCGCTGTTCCGGCGGCAAGCCCAAGTCCTCATGGGCGCCGCACCGGTTCGCAGTCATTCCGTAACGGCGGCGCCTTCGCTGCGCGGGTCGGCGGCACCGGACAATTGCGTCCTCATCCCGTGGCCAGTCGCTTCGATCGCGTTGGCCTTGAGCGGCATCTCGCGCGGGCGCACGTCGTGATGGCCCAATGCCTGCAGCGCCGGGATCACCGGCTCCAGCGCGCTACCCGCTTCGACGAACACGGCATCGCCCGGCGCGAACAGCACCGGCAGCGCGATCGCGGATTGTGCGGACAGGCGCCAGTCGAGCACGCCAATGATCGTCTTGGCGACTTGCGCGGGGATCGTTGACCCGCCCGCCGCGCCGACCGCCAGGCGCAAGCGGCCAGCAGCGTCATAGACCAGCGTCGGCGCCATCGAACTGCGCGGCCGCTTGCGCGCGGCCACCGCGTTGGCAGCGGGGCGGCCGTCCCTGGCGGGGACGAAATCGAAGTCGGTCAGTTCGTTGTTGAGGAAATAGCCGTTGACCATCAGGCCCGAACCGAACGCGCTTTCGATGGTGTTGGTATAGCTGACCACGCCGCCGCGCCGATCGATCGCGACGAAGTGGCTGGTGCCGTGCTCCTCGCCCGCCGGTTGTGCGGCGCGCGACAAGGTCTGCGCGCCCGGCGGAATACCGGCGGAAACGAGGCCAAGCGTCCGGGCGGGATCGATCAGCGCGGAACGGGCGGCGAGATAGGCCGGGTCCATCAGGCCTGTCGCGGGGACGCTGACAAAGCCCGGATCGCCAACGTACCGGTCCCGGTCGGCATAAGCGAGCCGCATCGATTCGGCGATCAGGTGCCACGCGGTGGGCGAGTGGGGGCCAAGCGCGGTGAGGTCGAACCGTTCGAGCTGCTTGAGGATCGCGTAGACCGTGGTCGCGCCGGAGGACGGCGGCCCCATCCCGCAAATCCGCCATTGCCGGTACGCCCCGCACAGCGGTTCGCGCGGGTGTGCGGCATAGGCGGCCACGTCCGCAAGCGTGAGCGGCGCCGGATTGTGCGGCGTGGTGGTAACGGCGCGGACCAGCGCGGCGCGGTTGGCGCCGGCATAGAAGGCGGGCGCGCCCTGTCTGGCCAGCCGCGTCAGAAAGGCCGCCAGCGCCGGATTGCGCACCCGCGTGCCCACCGCAACCGGATCGCCCGACGAGGTGTAAAACATCCGCCGCGCGGCGGGATCGAGCGCGCCGGTGCCGCGCGCCACCGTCAGCGCGCGGTTGAAGCGCGGGGTGACGACGAAGCCGCCGCGCGCCAGCGCAATGGCCGGAGCGAACAGCCGCGCCCATGGCAGCTTGCCGAACTTGCGGTGCGCCGCAGCCGCCAGCGCGACCGCGCCGGGGACGCCCACGCTTTTCCCGCCGCGCTGTGCCTGTGCGAAGGGCACCGGCTGCCCGTTCGCCAGCCACCAGTCAGGCCCGGCCGCAGCGGGGGCGGATTCGCGGCCGTCGATCGTTTCGACCCGCCCGGCGGCGGTGCCGTGGACGAGGAACCCGCCGCCGCCGATGCCCGAGCTTTGCGGCTCTACCACGGTCAACGCGAACATCGTCGCCAGCGCGGCATCGGTGGCATTACCGCCGGCGCGCAGCATCGCCGCTCCGGCTTCGGCTGCGCGCGGATCGGCGGCGGACACCATGCCTTCGGCATAAACGGCTGCGGATGACGGCCGAGCGTGCGAAGGATGGGCGTGCGAAGGATGGGCGTGCGCTGGCTGCGCCGCCAGCCACAGCGCCACCAGTGTTACGGCAAGACGCGGGGCCAAAGTCATGCCGGTCAGGCTATGCGCTCCCCACTGCCTCGGCAATCGCGGTGAAACCGTCACGGCGCATCAACCCGTCCAGCCCGCGAACGATCCGTCGGGGCAGGCCCGGCCCGGCGTAAACCATCGCGCTGTAGAATTGCACCAGGCTGGCCCCGGCGCGGATGCGGGCCCAGGCATCTTCGGCGGTGGCGATGCCGCCGACCCCGATCAGGGGAATCGCCCCGCCGGTGGCCTTGCGAAAATCGACCAGCCGCTGCTGCGCCAGATCGCGCAGCGGCGCGCCCGACAAGCCCCCGCTCTCCCCCGCGTGGCCCGATTTCAGCGGCGGGCGCGAGATCGTGGTGTTGGACACGATCAGTCCGCCCAGCCCGTGATCGATCGCGATGCGGCTGATCGCGTCGATATCGGTCGGTTCAAGGTCTGGCGCCACCTTGAGGAACACCGGCGGGCCACCTTCGCCCCGCGCTGCCAGCACCGCATCGAGCAGCGCGCCCAGCGCGTCTTCGTCCTGCAGCGCGCGCAGGCCCGGGGTATTGGGGCTGGAGACATTGACCGCAAGGTAGCTGGCGAGCGGCGCCATCAGCCGGGCCATCGTGCCATAGTCGGCAATGCGATCCGCCGAATCCTTGTTGGCGCCGATATTGATGCCCAGTACGCCGGAACGGCCGGCGCGTAGCGCCAGCCGCGCGGCTGCCGCCTCGGCCCCGCCGTTGTTGAAGCCCATGCGGTTGATCACCGCGCGGTCCGGCGCCAGGCGGAACAGGCGCGGGCGCGGATTGCCAGCTTGCGGCAACGGCGTGATCGAGCCGACCTCGACGAACCCGAAGCCGAGCCCAAGCAGCGCATCGGGCACTTCGCCGTCCTTGTCGAACCCCGCCGCCATGCCCAGCGGGTTGGGAAACGGTATCCCGGCGACAGTGCTCGCCAGCGGACCGGCGGAACCGGACGGCGCTCCACCGCCGCGCAGCTTGAGCCCGGCCAGCGCGAATCGGTGGGCACGTTCGGCCTCAAGGCGGAACAGGGCGGGGCGGAGGAGCGAATAAATCATGCCGCAGTCGCTATGGCAAAGCCGCGCGCGGGTGTCGATGCCGGGCGCAATGCCCCCGCTGCGGCGCCGACTGTGGCCCGGAGGCAACGACAATCCATTGCATCGCAATACTGACCACATTTGTCAGTCTTTCGCACCCGCACATGTCGAATCCATACAATTCTTTGGTCCCCACCCCGGCCTATCCGGCACCTGCGACCCGAAGGGCTCGACGCAAAGGCTTTGCGCAGAGTTCTTGACTTCAAGGGGCGGTGACTGTGAGCTCTCGGGCCCGGTCACCGCCCTTTTTTTGCGCTACAGCATAAGCTATGCACTGCCGCGATTGTAATGGTTCGAAGCAGCGCCTAGATAGAACCGGATCGAATCGATCTGATTTAACCCGGAGCGCCGCATGCGCCTGTCCAGCATGGCCGATTACGCGGTCCTGACAATGACTGCCGCAGCACGCCACTGCGGTTCCGGCTTGCTGCCCGGGCCGGATGGCCGCAAGCGCGCCCGGATCAGCGCGGCCCAACTGGCCGAGGAAACCGGCCTGCCCACGCCGACCGTGCAGAAACTGGTCAGCAAGCTGTCTGCCGCCGGCCTGCTCACATCGCTGCGCGGGGCGGGTGGCGGACTGAAGCTGGCGCGTCCGGCGGCGGCGATCACGCTGGCCGATATCGTCGAGGCGGTAGAAGGCCCGATCGCCTTGACGGCCTGCCTTGAATCGGGCCGCGAATCTGGCCGGAGCGATTGCACGCTGGAAGCCTGCTGTTCGCTGCGCCCGCATTGGCCGGCGGTGAACGAGGCACTGCGCAGCGCACTCGCCGGAATTTCGCTCATCCAGCTGACCGGACCGGCACCCCTTGCGCGGCCAGCCAAGCCAGCGGCGCCCGCGTTCGCCGCGCCAGGGGCCGGCCCCGCGCTGTCAGGCGCTGAAGCATGACCGAGGAAGTGACCTTGAAGGACGTTGCGGTGAAGACCGTTGAGCTGAAGGACCAGGCGGCGCATGACGCGGCCCGCAAGGCGGCCGATTACGAACACGGCTGGTCGTCCGACATCGAGCAGGAATACGGGCCCAAGGGCCTGTCGGAAGATACCGTCCGCTATATTTCGGCCAAGAAGAACGAACCGGAATGGATGCTGGAATGGCGGCTCAAGGCGTATCGCCTGTGGCTGACCATGCCCACGCCCGAGTGGGCCAAGCTGTCGATCCCGCCGATCGATTATCAGGCTTCGTATTACTGGGCCGCGCCCAAGCAAAAGGACGGGCCCAAGTCGCTGGACGAGGTCGATCCCGAAATACTGCGGATCTACGAAAAGCTCGGCATCCCGCTGGCGGAGCAGGAAGTTCTCGCCGGGGTCGAAGGCGCGCGCAAGATTGCGGTCGACGCGGTGTTCGATTCGGTCTCGGTGGCGACCACCTTCCGCAAGGAACTGGAAGCCGCCGGGGTGATCTTCCGCTCGATCAGCGAGGCGATCCGCGAATATCCTGATATGGTCCGCAAGTGGCTGGGCAAGGTCGTGCCGCAGCACGACAACTATTTTGCCGCGCTCAATTGCGCGGTCTTTTCCGACGGTACCTTCGTTTATGTGCCCGAGGGTGTGCGCTGCCCGATGGAGCTGTCGACCTATTTCCGCATCAACGCGGAAAATACCGGCCAGTTCGAACGCACGCTGATCGTGGCCGACAAGGGCTCGTACGTGTCCTACCTCGAAGGCTGCACCGCGCCGATGCGCGACGAAAACCAACTGCACGCCGCAGTGGTCGAACTGGTCGTGCTTGACGATGCCGAGTTCAAGTATTCCACGGTGCAGAACTGGTATCCCGGCGACGCGAACGGCAAGGGCGGGATCTACAATTTCGTGACCAAGCGGGCGCTGTGCCAGGGTGCGCGCTCGAAAGTGAGCTGGACCCAGGTGGAAACCGGCTCGGCGGTGACGTGGAAGTATCCTTCGTGCGTGCTCAACGGCGAGGATTCGGTCGGCGAGTTCTACTCGGTTGCCGTCACCAACAATTATCAGCAGGCCGATACCGGCACAAAGATGATCCACAACGGCAAGCGCAGCCGTTCCACGATCATCTCCAAGGGGATCAGCGCGGGGCACAGCAACAACACCTATCGCGGGCTGGTGCGGATCGCACCCGGCGCCGAAGGGGTGCGCAATTTCACCCAGTGCGACAGCCTGCTGCTCGGCAGCGAATGCGGCGCGCACACGGTGCCCTATATCGAGGTGCGCAACCCCTCGGCCCAAGTCGAGCATGAGGCGACTACCAGCAAGATCAGCGATGATCAGATGTTTTACGCGATGCAGCGCGGTCTATCGCAGGAAGATGCCGTAGCGCTGATCGTGAACGGGTTCGCCCGCGAAGTTCTCCAGCAACTGCCGATGGAGTTTGCCGTCGAAGCGCAGAAACTGCTGGGCATCAGTCTTGAAGGGAGCGTCGGGTAATGAATGCAGGGGCGGCTGGGCAGACGACTGGGCAGGGAATTGTTCCGAAGGCCTACGGGATGTTTTACGCGCCCGAAAACAACGAGACGCACGTCAACCGGGCATCGGCTGATCCGATCATGGTCTACGTCAAGAACGCGGTGACGATGGCCCAGTCGGCGGTGGCTGCGGGCATGCACTTCGAAC
>JANLUV010000444.1:0-4712 GCA_031363685.1 Alphaproteobacteria bacterium
TCGGCGGCAAGAGCCATCAGGACGTGTTGCTCAGTTGGATCGCCGGTTTCGGGAACATCACCATGAACACGCTTGAAACGCTGCTGCGCAAGGAGATTGAGCATGGTGCCTGACACTTGCCTGCGTCTCAGGACGGTCCTGAAGGCGCTCGACGATATCGTCACGCCCGCGCTCGCGCCGGACGCCGGGTTTGCGCACGAGCAACTGGCGCTGATCAAGAAATCTTTGCAGCTCGCGATCGACCAGATTCCGCACGAATATGCCTTCATGGTGCGCGATGCGCAGGATCATCTGGCGCTGGCAGGCGATCTTGCCCCCTGGCTCGAACCCGGCAGTGCGCTGCAGGCACGCCTGGCCGGATCAACCGGACACATCGCAGCGATCCTGCCCGCCACACTGCCTGATCTTCCGGCGCTGGAACGCGGGCTGCGGGCGCTCAAACAGGACATGGAGGATGCGGTCGATGGGCTGTGCACCGCCCGCAAGGCCGCAGAGCTGAACGCGATCGAACGGCTCGTGCTGGACCACAGCGCGCGCCGGATCGAGATGGAACGCGCCTGGACGATTGCAACCGGATTCGAAAAGGATCCATCCGCCCTCCCGCCCGTGGCTGACCTGATCTACGGAACTGCCGACACGCCTGCGGAAAGTGCTGCCCGGTGAACAACGCTTTGATTGTCCACGCCCATTCGCAAACGGCTTCGTTCGTCACCGCGATGAAGAATGTGATCGCGCGCGAATTGGCTAAGTCTGGCTATGCCGTGAAGGTTTCGGACTTCCATGCAAAGGGCTTCAACCCGGTTGCCTCCGCTGCCGACTTCGGTGTGCGAGAACATCCCGATCATCTCACCTACCCGCTCGAACACGGCGAGCTTGCCACCGGCATGATGCGCCACCTGTTCCAGGGAACGCTCGGGTATGTCGGAATAGCCGTGCATGAGCCGTTCGTCGCGCACAACGTGCCCGACATCGGCCCGGCGGCGATGACTGCCGTGCTCGCAGACCTGGCCGACGTCGTCACCCGGCGGGACGGGCGGCCGGTGCTGCACGTCCCCGATCTCGCCGACTTCGATAACCGCTTCGCCCCGATGGCATCATCCGCAACACGTTGACCCGCGCCCGACGCGGCAACCCGAATAGTCTGGAAATGGCGGCTACCCCTCCCGGCGGGGTTGTGGCGGCCTGCGGAAACCGCCAACCTGCGCGCCATGCCTTGCCGTGCTCGCGCTTACAGGATCGCCGCCAGTCGCTCGCCCGCGCGGATCGGCGTTCGGGCTAGACCCGCATGACGCCCGGCGAGGCACCTGGCGTGGTCGATCTGCTGATTGTCGGCGGCGGCATCAACGGGGCGGGGATTGCCCGCGATGCGGCCGGGCGCGGACTGTCGGTGCTGCTGGTCGAACAGGAAGACCTCGCCAGTTACACCTCCTCGGCCAGCACCAAGCTGATCCATGGCGGGCTGCGCTATCTGGAATATGGCGAATTCCGGCTGGTGCGCGAATCGCTGATCGAGCGGGAGCGGCTGCTGGGGATGGCGCCGCACATCATCCGCCCGCTGGCCTTCGTGGTCCCGCAAGCCCATTCGCCGCGTCCGGCGTGGCTCGTCCGGCTGGGCCTGTTCGTTTACGATCACCTTGGCGGCCGCAGGAAACTGCCAGCGACGCGCACGATCAACCTTGCCCGCTCGCCGCTGGGGGATGGGTTGAAACCGGGCGCAGGAACGGCGTTCGTCTATGCCGATTGCGCGGTGGACGATGCACGGCTGGTCGTCCTCAACGCGATCGACGCGGCGGCGCGCGGGGGCCGGATCGCGACGCGGACCCGGTTTGTGTCGGCGCGGCGCCAGGGCGGGCTGTGGCATGCCGTGCTGGCCGACCGGGAGGGCCAGCGGACCGTGCGGGCCAGCGCGCTGGTCAACGCGGCCGGCCCGTGGGTCGATGACGTACTCGGCCGCCTGCCGGACGTACACTGCAACCGGGGTGCAAGGCTGGTGAAAGGCAGTCACATCGTGGTGCCCCGGCTGTACGACGGCGAGCATGCGTTCGTCCTGCAGAACCCCGACAAGCGGGTGGTCTTCGCGATCCCTTATGAGGACCGGTTCACCCTGATCGGCACCACCGACCAGCCGTGGGCAGGCCCGCCCGCCCATGCCACGATCGATCCGGCCGAAACGGCCTATCTGTGCGAGACGGTCGGGCGCACCTTCGCGCGGCCGGTCACGCCGGCCGACGTGGTGTGGAGCTATGCGGGAATCCGGCCGCTGTATGACGATCATGCCGCCAACGCCTCGGCGGTGACGCGGGACTATGTGCTTCACCTCGATGCCGAGGCCGGGGCGGCGCCGGTGCTGAGCGTGTTCGGCGGCAAGATCACCACCTTCCGGCGGCTGGGCGAACATGCGCTGGCCAAACTCGCGCCGTTCTTTCCGGCGGCGACCGGGGCGTGGACTGCGGGGGCGGTGTTGCCGGGCGGGGACATTCCAGATGGAGACATCGCCGGATTCTTCGCGGCGCTGGTGGCGGAGCGGCCGGGGCTGCCGGAGCCGCTGCTCCGCCGGCTGGCCCGCGCATACGGGACCCGGGTGCGCGACGTGCTGGGCGCGGCGGCGAACCCGGCCGAACTGGGCGCGGACCTCGGCGGCGGGCTGCACGAAGCGGAACTCGGCTATCTGGCCGCGCACGAATGGGCGCGCACGGCCGAGGACGTGCTGTGGCGGCGCAGCAAGCTGGGGCTGCACGTCCCGCCCGAAACGGCGGCGGCGGTGGACGCGTGGATGCGGGCGAACTGCGTGGCCTAAGCCACTGCGACGCCCCAGTCTGCCAGCATCGCATCGGCATCGGGCGCGCTGCGCAGGGTGCTGGGGGTTCGCGAAAAGCGCGGCGCGGGCGCGGCCTGGATCAGCCCGTCGTGTTCGACCCAGGTCTGCCGCGCGACATTGTGCGGGTGGAGCGGCGCTTCCTCGGCGGTCAGCACCGGGGCGACGCAGGCATCCGTCCCGGCGAACAGCGCATCCCAGTGATCGCGATCCTGGCTGGCGAACACCTGGGCAAAGGCGCCGGCCAGTTCCGGCCAGCGCGTCCGGTCGTTCTGCGTGGATTCCAGTTCCGACAGGCCCAGCTTGCCCAGGAACTGCGCGAAGAACTGCGGTTCGAGCGGGCCGACCGCAATCTCACGCCCGTCCTTGCAGAGGTAGGTGCGGTAAAACGGCGCCGCGCCGCCGAGCAGATTGCAGTCACGCTCGAGCGAGATGAAGCGGCCGGGGACCAGCCCGGTGAAGAACGTCATCAGCGAGGCGACGCCGTCGACGATCGCCGCGTCGATAACCTGCCCCCGGCCCGAGCGTTCGCGCTCCCACAGCGCGGCGAGGATGCCGGTGATGAGAAACATCGAACCGCCGCCGAAATCACCGACGAGGTTGAGCGGGATCGCCGCCGGTTCGCCCGGCTTGCCCATCGCCGCCAGCGCGCCGGTCAGCGCGATGTAATTGATGTCATGCCCGGCGGTCTTCGCCATCGGGCCATCCTGCCCCCACCCGGTCATCCGCGCGTAGACGAGGCGCGGATTGATCTTGCACAGCACGTCGGGACCAAGCCCGAGCCGTTCCATGACCCCGGGACGAAAGCCCTCGATCACGACGTCAGCCCGCGCCGTAGCCGCGTGGCAGAAGGCGCGGCCTTCAGCGGTGCGGATATCGACGGCTTTGACCGGGCGTCCCCGGTCAACGATCGGATTGGGCCAGCCATTGCCGCCTTCACGCTCGACCCGCAGCACATCGGCGCCCATGTCGGCCAGCATCATCGCGCAATGCGGCCCCGGCCCGATGCCGACGAATTCGATCACGCGCAGGCCGCTGAGCGGGCCGGTAGTGGCTGGCTGAGTCATGTGTCTTCTTTCCCGCAGTGTGCGCGTGGCTTGTCTGCCTGCCGTTAATGCCTGACGAACCCGGCGAGCCGCCTGGTGATGATCGCTTCGGCATCGGCCATCATGGTGCGCAGCAGATCGGCGCAAGTGGGAAGGTCGTGGATCAGGCCCCGGCACTGCCCGGCCCAGACCAGCCCGGCCCAGACCAGCCCGGCATCGAGATCGCCCGATTCCAGCGCTTCGCGGCCCTTGGCGCCCGAAACCAGCGGGCGGATATCCTCGAACCCCGAATCCGGCTGGCGGGTGATTTCCACCACCCGTTCGGACACCGAATTGCGCGCAACGCGGCCGGTGTTCTTGAACTTGCGGAAAATGAGCGTGGTGCCGCGCTCGTCGTTGTCGATGATGAACTGCTTGATCGACGCCTCGCCCGTGGCGCAACAGCGGGGGCCCATGGTCACCGCGTCTGCACCCAGCGCCACGGCCGCCGCCGGTTCCGCCCGGCCAACCCACATCATCCCGCCCTGGATGATCGGATGTTCGATCCCGAGCAGTTCGGTGATGCGGGTACTCAGCGTCATTACAGTGCTTCCACGATGGTGACGTTGGCGATGCCGCCGCCTTCGCACATCGTCTGCAGGCCGTACTTCATGCCCCGCGCCTTGAGCGCGTTGATCAGCGTGGCCATCAGCTTGGTGCCCGAAGCGCCGAGCGGATGGCCCAGCGCGATTGCGCCGCCGTTGACGTTGAGCCTGGCCGGATCGGCTTCCAGCATCTTCAGCCAGGCCAGCGGCACCGGCGCGAACGCCTCGTTCACTTCGTAAAGGTCGATATCGCCGATCGACATGCCG
>JANLUV010000050.1:0-3342 GCA_031363685.1 Alphaproteobacteria bacterium
CATCCCGGCTCGAAAACAGCGTGCATTCCGGTCGTGCCGGCACTCATCTTGATAATGGAGATGCCACCTGGCTCTTTCATGTCGAGCCTGTCATCCGGCTCGTCGAACCGTCTGGTCTCTATCAGGGAATGCATGGGCGATCTCCTTCGCTCGACCGCTACCACAGGGCCAAGCTGCGCGCGATGTCATTACGTTAAGGGAGACGCTTGACGAGGGCAAGGTCAATGCCTTTCAGGTCGTGTTCGGCGCCCGCCGTCAGGCGGACCTGCGCCCTGCCCCGCGGCACTGCTCAGGCGCCGCGAATACGGTCTGCCAGCCCGGCGACCGGCGCGGTCCGGCCCGCCCCGATCTCGTCACGGCCAAGCGCCAACAGCTTGAGCAGCGCCAGCGCCTCCTGCGTCGCCTCGTAAGTGCCGATATCCTGCAGCACCGCCTTGGCCTCGCCGTTCTGGGTGATGACCAGCGGCGGCGCCCCTTCCCCCAGCTCGCGGATCAGTTTGGCGCTGTGGGCCTTGAGACAGCTGATCGGCTTGATGCGGGATTCGAGGTTCATGGGCGCGCTTTCGGACTGTATTTAGTCCGAATACAGACCTTTCGTCGAGCCGGGCAAGACCGCTGCGGCTTGCGCCGAAAACTGCGGGGCGTGAAAGCCACACCCCTCCCCCGCCAGCTTCCGCATCACTTCCACCATGGCCAGCGTATCGAGCGCGCAATAGGCCTTGAGCGCCTCTTCCAGCGCCCAGCGGCGGTCGGGCGTCGTGGCGGGGTCGATGGCTTCGCGGAAGGCTTCCTGGGCGTTGCCGCCGTCTTTTACCTCGAGGTGGTCATAGCCGAGTGCGGTCAGCGTCGGCAGGACCGCCTTGATCGACCAGCTGCCGCGCTGGTCCCGGTGGTACCAGTGGGCGCGGGCGATGGGGAGCAGGTCGACCGTGCGGGCTTCCATGCTCAGCAGCGGTCCGGCCAGTTCCGGCACGTTGCGGGCGAGATCGCGCAGCACGCGTTGTTCGAAGCTGGCGTTGTAGGCGATGATCGTCGCGTCCGCCGGGATCAGCGCGACCAGCGCCTTGGCGCAAGGCCGCCGCGGATCGGTGCCGTCGGCGCGCAGGAACTCGTGATGGGTCATCACGCCGTCCGCGTCCTCCAGATGGAGCGAAAACTGGAACGGCACCTGCTGGTACGGCCGGGTGCCGATCCAGCGCGGGACGGCGGGGTTGATCGTCTCGAAATCGAGGAAGGCGCGTGGGTGCGTCCACCCGGCCATCGCGGCCCGCGCCCCGGCGGGATCGTGCCACGGGGTACCGTCGCGCGTGGCGGCAAGGATGCGGGCGTCGCGGGGGGCGAGTTGCGCTTCATCCAGCGCCAGCAGGTCCACAATGCCCTGCGCGGCCCATTTTTTGCCGGTGCCGTAGGGCAGATCGGTCACCGGCCATTCCGGCCCCGGGGGCAGATCCCTGCCACAATGCGCGGCGAATTCGCAGGAGAACGGATCGGTGCAATGCCCGCCCATCTCGCGCACGGGTTCCTCCCCGGCCAGAACCGCGCGCGCGGCGGCGGCGACCTTGGGGCGGTGCTGCGCTACGGCGCTTGCCTCCGCCAGCAGGTCGGCGTCAGCGAACAGGCCAGCATAGTCTTCTTCCCGCATCAGCACGAAGGCATTGTCGATATGGCGGATCGCCGCGCCGGCCAGCGTCACCCCGGCCGCCTGCATTACCCAGACCTGCGTGGCGAGGTCACCGACGTGGTAGGGCTTTGGCGCGGTGGAACTTTTCACTTCGGCCACGTGCCAGCCATCGGCCCCCGCGCGGATCATGATGTCGGCGCGGACCAGCACGCCGTCATGCTCGAACGTCGCCTCGAACAGCGGGCCAGGGTGCCGCTTGGCCAGCAGGCGCGCGGTGGTAGCGAGCGCGGCGGACAGGTTCGGCTCCGCCTCGATCATCACGCCTTCGGGATGTAGCGCGCAAGCGATATCGCCCACCGCGTGCCCAGTGGCAAAGCGCGCCTCGGCACCGGCATCCTGTTCGCCTAGTTCAGGCTGGTGGATCATCAGCCACAGGCGTTTCGGGCATTGCTCGAAGGCGGTAATCCGGGACTTGGACAGGCCGAAGCGGCGGGGACGATGGGTTACGTTCATGCCGCTGTTTCCCGCCACGTTACGTCAATTCCGGTCGTAGGGTTGCAGCGCCTTGTCCGGGTCGAGCAATCTCAGCGCGGCCCCTTCCCCGCCCTGTGCAAGTTTCGGCGCATCTGCCGGATCGAACCAGCGCCACAGCACGAGATTGACGCCGCCGGGGTTCTGCGCCGAGGGCACAAGCGCGCCTTCCGCTCCGGCGCGGATCAGCTCGCGCGCCAATGCCCATGCGATGGGTTCCCCGCCTGTCCGGGCCGCCACGGCCTTCCACGGTTCGCCAAGCGCGGCGGCGATGCGCCGGTCGGCCGGGGCGGCCTTGCCGTCGGTCAGGTCCGCGATGGCACTGGCGTCAAGCTGGTAAGGCGCGAGCGTACCGGGCTTGGGCAGGCCCTGGTAGAATTCCGCCACGGCGGTGACCGCGTCGGTGGCGAGATAGTGCGCAGGGGTGCCCCTGGGGTTCCAGCGCCCGCCATAGAGCCGCGCACCCTCGCCCGAGAGCGGGGAGCGCTGATGGCGGATCGGGAGCATCCGCCAGAGGGGGGCAATGAGGGCAGAGAGCGGATAAGTCATGACACAAGACTATCGGTTGCTCATGCGCGCTTGAATCGAGGCCTTTTGTAAACGCCGGGCGAACAAGCTCACGAATAGACGCCCTCGGCCATGCGCTCCAGATCCTCGATCACAGCGGCGGCCTGGCCGTCCTCGACCAGTTCCTCGGCGGTCTTGCCCCAACCGGGCAGGGGCTGGTGCTTGAACCAGATGATCGCCCGCCCCTCGTCGCCGGACAAGTCGGCGGCGCGGGTGATGATCCGAGCGATCTGGCCGAGCTTTTCTTGCACGGCCGGGCTGCCGGGGCGGCTCGTCATCGTGTTGCGGTTGAGATGGGCAAGGCGCGACAGCCGGGTCAGCGGCAGGTGCAGCCGCTCGGCCATGCGGCGCGGCGCGATCAGGTCACCATCGCGGATATCGTCAAGGAAGGCTGCAAGCATGAGTGCACTCCGTTGCCACCTATATGCACCTGAATGTGTTGCAATCAAGTGAGTGGTTCCTTCTCCTTTTATCCCCTAACCAGCGACGCATCCTGCCGGTTAGATGGGTTATATCTAGGTTAGATAAGTTAAGCGCCCGCCCAGGACTGTTTTGCGGCTGATTTCCGGCGATTCGCGCGGATGTCCTGTTCTCGAAAGGTCGACGATCCGTTCCCGATGTGA
>JANLUV010000052.1:0-2036 GCA_031363685.1 Alphaproteobacteria bacterium
CCGGGGTTACACCGGCCGTAACCGCCACGCCGCGCCGTTTGGCGGCCCGCACAAGGTCGAGCGCGGCGGCGGTGGTCACCTGCCGGATATGCAGGCGCGCGCCGGCCAGTTCGGCCAGGGCAATGTCCCGCGCCACCGCCAGCGCCTCGGCTTCGGCGGGGGCGGCGGGCAGGCCCTGCCGGGTCGCCATTTCGGACGCGGTGGCAACCGCGCTGCCGGTGATCCCGCCATCTTCGGCATGGCTGACAAGGACCAGTCCCAGCATCGCGCAGTATTGCAGCAGGCGCAGCATCGTGCCCGAATCGGCGATCCATTCGCGCCCGGTAGCGACCGCTTTGGCTCCGGCGTCGCGCATCAGCGCGATTTCCGCGATCTCGCGGCCTTCGAGCGCGCGGGTCGCGGCGGCGAGCGGGTGGACCCACAGGCCCGGCTTGCCCGATTGCGCGGCAAAGCGGACGCGGGCCGGGTGATCGAGCGGCGGGCCCTGATCGGGCATCAGCGCGGCGCGGGTGATCCCGCCGAAATGGAACGCCGGCTTATCGACCGCGAACACCCCCAGATCGACCAGACCCGGGGTGACCAGCAGGCCCTTTGCATCGAACGTGCGATCGCCTTGCAGCGGCACTACATCGGGGCCGACCGCGACAATCCGGTCCCCTGCGGTGCGGATCGCGCCTGCAACCGGCTCGCCCGCGGGCAGGACCAGCCGGGCGTTGATGATGGTGAGCGGCGCGGAGATCATTGCCAGCCATCCACCCCGCGCGCGGGCCGCGTCAGCACATCAAGGCAGGCCATCCGCATCGCCACGCCCATTTCCACCTGCCGGGTGATCAGCGACTGCGTAAGATGGTCGGCCACGTTCGAATCGATTTCGATCCCGCGGTTCATCGGGCCGGGATGCATCACCAGCGCGCCGGGTGCGGCCTTGGCCAACCGGTCGAGCGTCAGCCCGTACAGATAGCGGTATTCGTGTGGGGAGGGGACGAACTGGCCTTGCATCCTTTCCAGTTGGAGCCGCAGCATCATCACCACGTCGGCCCCGGCCAGCGCCGCGTCGAAATCATGGTACGGCGTAACCTTCAACTGCTCGATCTCGGCCGGCATCAGCGCGGGCGGGGCGCAGACCCGGACATTGGCGCCCAGCGTGGTCAGCGCATGGATGTTCGAACGGGCGACCCGGCTGTGCAGGATATCGCCGCAGATCACCACGGTCAGCCCGTTGAACGGTTCACCCGTCTCGCCGCGTTCGCGATAGGCGCGGCGGATGGTCAGCGCATCGAGCAGGCCCTGGGTGGGGTGTTCGTGCTGGCCGTCGCCGGCGTTGAGCACCGGGCAATCGACCTTGTCGGCGATCAGCCGCACCGCGCCGGAACTGGCGTGGCGGATCACGATGGCGTCGGCGCGCATCGCGTTCAGCGTCAGCGCGGTATCGATCAGCGTTTCGCCCTTCTTCACGCTGGAGGTGGCGGCGTGCATGTTGACCACGTCGGCGCCGAGCCGCTTGCCCGCGATCTCGAAGCTGAGCAGGGTGCGGGTCGAATTTTCGAAGAACGCGTTGATGATCGTCAGGCCGGACAGCAGATCGGCCCGCTTGTGCGGCTGACGGTTGAGTTCGACCCACGGTTCCGCCTCGTCCAGCAGGAACAGCAGTTCGTGCGGGGCCAGGCCGGCAAGGCCCAGCAGGTTGCGATGCGGGAAGGCATCACGGCCCGCTGGATAGCGGCCCGCGTGAGGTGGCGTCGGTGCGGTCATTGAAGACAGTTCCCTAAGCGGATCGGGCGTGCCCCTCAAGCTGCATTGCCAATCTGTCCACTGTCCTTATCAGATGTGGCATAAATTCACTCGTGAAGGGTTTCAAAGCGCATGATTTTCGCGCGCAAGGTCTGGCACCTGCTGGTCGCCATCAAGGACGGGCTGGTCCTGCTGCTCCTGCTGCTGTTCTTCGGCCTGCTGTATGCGGTGCTGACGATGCGCCCCAATGCGGGCGAGGTGCGCGGCGGCGCGCTGCTGCTTAACCTCAAGGGCAGCGTGGTCGA
>JANLUV010000502.1:0-6060 GCA_031363685.1 Alphaproteobacteria bacterium
GTTGGCTGCCATCTTGGGGTCACTTCTCCCGATCTCGCGAGCATGAGTAGCACCAATCACTGCTAATCCCACGGCAGCGATGCCGAGGACCGCGATGGTCAGGATTGCTTCCTTCGTGCGGGTTCTCATCCCATAAGCGTAGTCTAAACGCGCAAGTCCGCAAGCGGGTCGTTTGCCGACGTAAAAGGCAGAATATTCAACCCGTCCGCAATTCCTCGGCCAGCATCCTGAACTCATTCCCCCGGGGTGAATTCTTGCGCCAGACCAGCGCGATTTCGCGGTTGGCGGTGGGGGTGGCGAGGGGGCGGGCGACGACGTTGGTGCCGTTGAGGATGCCGGCGTCGATCGCCATCTCGGGCAGCATCGTCAGGCCCAGGCCATTGTCCACCATCTGCACCAGCGTGTGCAGGCTGGTGCCGATCATCGTCGCGCTGGCGCGCAATTCCGGCCGGTTGCAGGCGGCCAGCGCATGTTCGCGCAGGCAGTGGCCGTCTTCGAGCAGGAGCAGCCGGGTTTCGTCAATCAGTTCGGGGAGGATTTCATCCGGCGGATCGCGCGTATCGTCTTTGGGGAAGGCGACGAACAGCGCGTCGAGTTCGATCGTTTCCTTTTCCACCTCGCCAGTGGCGAACGGCAGGGCGAGCAGCACGCAATCGGCGCGGCCGTGGTGGAGCGATTCGATCGCGGCGGCGCTGGGTTCCTCACGCAAATAGAGCTTCAGTGCCGGTCGTTCGCGGCGCAGGCGGGGGAGCATCCGGGGCAGCAGGAACGGGGCGATCGTGGGGATCACGCTCATCCGCAATTCGCCCGTGAGCGGCTGTCCGCTGGACTGGATGAGGTCGGACAGTTCCTCTGCCTCGCGCAGGATACGGTGGGCCTTGGCGACGACGGCGTTACCGAGCGGGGTGAACCGCACCGCGCGCTTGGTCCGTTCGACCAGCACCACCCCGAGCAGGGTTTCCAGATCGCGCAGCCCCGCCGAGAGGGTCGATTGCGAGACGAAGCTGGCCTCCGCCGCGCGGCCGAAGTGGCCGTGTTCGTGGAGGGCCACGAGGTATTGCAGTTGCTTGAGCGTCGGTTGATGGACGCTCATTCCGCCGCCTGATCCTCGTCCGGCGTGTCGTGGTCGTCACTGCCCATTGCCAGGGCTTCGTCGAACTCGGCGTCGTCCTCGTCCAGATCGTTGGTGGCAAGATCGTTGGTGGCGGTTTCAGCGGCGCTTTGGGCGTCCATTTGCAGATGGATATCGTCGATGTGGGTCATCTTGAGCTTGCCGCCGAGCACGGCGAAGGCGAGCTTTCCCTCCACCAGCTCCAGCGCTTCGCGCCCGAACTGTTCGAACCGCCAGCCTTCCAGCAGCGACAGGTTCTTGCGCACGCCGGCCGCCAGCAGTTCCAGATCGTCAGAGCGCGCGAGCAGGCGGGCGGCCACGTCGATTTCGCGCGCGCGGATCTTGAGCAGCAGCTTGAGCAGGTCTGCCACCAGCGCGCCTTGCTTGCCCAGCGGCGCGCCGCGCGGGGTGCGCGGGGGCAGTTCGGCGTCGGTCAGCGGGTTGGCACCCGCCAGCGTGTTCATCATGCGCCTGCCGATTTCGTTGTCCTTCCAGCCGGACGAAAGCCCGCGGACCTTGGCGAGATCGGTCTGCTGCTTGGGCGGGTGGCTGGCGATGTCGGCCAGCGTTTCGTCGCGGACGATGCGGCCGCGCGGGATGTTCTTGTCCTGCGCCTCGGCCTCGCGCCAGGCGGCCAGCGCTTTCAGCCGGCCCAGCATCGCCGGGTTGCGGCCCGCCGCGCGGATGCGCAGCCACGCGCTGCCGGGATCGTTGCGATAATTCTCTGGATCGGCGAGCTTTTCCATCTCGGCATTGAGCCAGACGCCGCGCCCGGTCTTGATCAGGCGCTTGAGGATGCGGGGGAAAATCTTCGCCAGATGGGTGACATCCCCGATCGCGTAATCGATCTGGCGGGCATCGAGCGGCCGGCGCGACCAGTCGGTAAACCGCGCGCCCTTGTCGATCACCAGCCCCAGCCAGCTTTCGACCATGTTGGAATAGCCGATCTGTTCCGACTGGCTGATCGCCATCATCGCGATCTGGGTATCGAAGATCGGGTGCGGGGTGCGCTTGGTCAGGTTGTAGATGATTTCCACGTCCTGCCCGCCGGCATGGAACACCTTGAGCACGTCTTCATTGTCGACCAGCAGGTCGAGCAGAGGGGTGAGATCGATCCCCGGTGCCATCGGATCGATCGACGCGGCCTCTTCGGTGTCGGCGATCTGGATCAGGCACAGTTCCGGCCAGTACGTGTTTTCACGCATAAACTCGGTGTCGACGCAGATGAATTCGGCCTTGGCCAGCCGCCCGCAGAGGTCTGCCAGGGCGTCGGTCGTCGAGATGAGAGGATGTATCTTCATTGGTCTTTTCTGTATGAGCCCGTGCGGGCTCCCGGCTTGACAAACGGGCGGTCATCGCCTGTTAGCCGCCCCTCGTGCCCCCCTGCCTGATCGGCGGCCGAATTGAAAGAGGTTCGATGCATCCCTATCGCTCCCACACCTGCGGCGCGCTGACGCGCGACAACGTCGGCGAGACGGTGAAGCTTTCGGGCTGGGTCCATCGCAAGCGCGATCACGGCGGCGTGCTGTTCGTCGATCTGCGCGATCATTACGGCATCACCCAGATCGTGGCGGATGTGGACAGCGCGGCGCTGACGCTGCTTGAAGGGCTGCGGGTGGAGAGCGTCGTCACGATCGACGGGCTGGTCAAGGCGCGTAGCGAGGGAACCGTCAATCCCGGCCTGCCGACCGGCGCGATCGAGGTCTATGCCCGCGATGCCACCGTCCTGAGCCGGTCCGAAGAACTGCCGCTGCCAGTGGCGGGCGAGCAGGAGTATCCCGAGGATATCCGCCTGCGCTACCGCTTCCTCGATCTGCGCCGCGAAACGCTGCACGCCAATATCGTGACGCGCACCAAGATCATTTCGGACATGCGGCGGCGGATGGAAGCGGCTGGATTCACCGAATATTCGACCCCGATCCTCACCGCCTCCAGCCCCGAGGGCGCGCGCGATTTCCTGGTGCCGAGCCGCATTCATGCCGGCAAGTTCTATGCGCTGCCGCAGGCGCCGCAGCAGTACAAGCAACTGCTGATGGTGGCGGGCTTCGACCGGTATTTCCAGATCGCCCCGTGCTTCCGCGACGAAGACCCCCGCGCCGATCGCCTGCCGGGTGAATTCTACCAGCTCGACATGGAGATGAGCTTCGTCACCCAGGAAGAGATCTGGGAAACGATGGAGCCGGTGATCGGCGGCGTGTTCGAGGCGTTCGCCAAGGGGCAGAGCGTGACCCCGTCGGGCCAGTTCCCGCGCATTCCGCATGCCGAGGCGATGCTGAAGTACGGCTCGGACAAGCCGGATCTGCGCAATCCGCTGGTGATTGTCGACGTGGGCGAACATTTCCGCACCTCCGGCTTCGGCCTGTTCGAAAAGATTGTCGGCTCGGGCGGAGTGGTCCGCGCGATCCCGGCGCCGCGCACCGCCGACAAGAGCCGCAAGTTCTTCGATGACATGAACGACTGGGCGCGGTCCGAAGGGTACGCGGGCCTTGGCTATGTCACCCGCAAGGGCGGCGAGTTCGGCGGGCCGATCGCCAAGAATCATGGGCCCGAGGGCATGGAACAGCTGTATGCCCAGCTTGGCCTTGGTCCGGATGACGGCCTGTTCTTCGCGGCGGGCAAGGCAGAACAGGCGGCCAGGCTGGCCGGTCTTGCGCGCATCCGCGTCGGCGACCAGCTTGGCCTGATCGAGCAAGGCTCGTTCAAGTTGTGCTGGATCGTCGATTTCCCGTTCTACGAATGGGACGAGGACGCCAGGAAGGTCGAATTCGCGCACAACCCGTTCTCGATGCCGCAAGGCGGGCTGGACGCGCTGGAAAATCAGGACCCGCTGACGATCAAGGCGTTCCAGTACGATCTGGTCTGCAACGGCTTTGAAATCGCCTCGGGCTCGATCCGCAACCAGCATCCGGACCTGATGGTCAAGGCGTTCGAGCTGACCGGGCTGACCAAGGCCGACGTGGAAGACCGGTTCGGCGGGCTGTACCGCGCCTTCCAGTACGGCGCGCCGCCGCACGGCGGGATGGCCGCGGGGGTCGACCGGGTCGTGATGCTGCTGTGCGGGGCGCAGAACTTGCGCGAAATCACGCTGTTTCCGATGAACCAGCGCGCCGAAGACCTGCTGATGGGCGCTCCCTCCCCCGCCGAGCCGAAGCAGCTGCGCGAACTGCACATGCGCGTGGTGGAACCGCCCAAGGCCTGAACCGGCTGCAACCGGCGTGCAACTGCGGATTTCCCCAGTCTGGACGCCATCCACCGACGATGCTCTTGCCAGCACCCAAACTGCACATTAGGGCGGCACCGAGTTTTCATCTTTCGTTCACGAGAGGATTTTCCATGAGCGACACCGCCGACCGGGTTAAGAAGATTGTTGTCGAGCACCTCGGCGTCGAAGCCGAAAAGGTTACCGAAGACGCGAGCTTCATCGATGACCTGGGTGCCGACAGCCTTGATATCGTCGAGCTGGTGATGGCGTTCGAGGAAGAGTTCGGGGTTGAAATCCCTGACGACGCTGCCGAGAAGATCGGCACCGTCTCGGACGCGATCAAGTATATCAACGACAACAAGGGCTGATCCGCCGCTGATCATACCCGTTCGCCCTGAGCTTGTTGAAGGGCAGTCCTTTCCCACTTGTTGTGGCATTGGACGGGGCCCCCAACAGGCTCAACCCGCCTGGGTTGGGCCTGTTGTGTTTTCGTGACAGGCGTTTACGGGGGCCAGAGAGAGAACTTCGGAGCAGCTTATGCGTCGTATCGTCGTAACCGGTCTTGGTCTGGTCACCCCGCTGGGGGCCGAAGTGGAGACTGTCTGGGCCAATATCCTTGCGGGCAAGTCGGGCGCGGGCCCGATTACGCGGTTCGACGCGAGCGACCAGAAGTGCCGTATCGCCTGCGAGGTGAAACCGGCCGATCACGAATACGGGTTCGATCCGAACAAGCGGGTTGATCACAAGGTCCAGCGCCAGGTCGATCCGTTCATCATCTATGGCATCGATGCCGCCGGGCAGGCGATCGAGGATGCGGGGCTGCTCGACATGGACGAGGCCACGCGCTTTCGCGCCGGTTGTTCGATCGGTTCGGGCATCGGCGGGCTGCCGGGGATCGAAAGCGAATCGCTGGTTCTGCATGAAAAGGGCCCGAGCCGCGTTTCGCCGCACTTCGTTCATGGGCGCCTGATCAACCTGATCTCGGGCCAGGTCTCGATCAAGTACGGGCTGATGGGTCCGAACCACGCGGTCGTCACCGCCTGCTCGACCGGCGCGCATTCGATCGGCGATGCCGCGCGGATGATCCGCGATGGCGATGCCGACATCATGCTGGCCGGCGGCGCCGAAGGCACGATCTGCCCGATCGGGATTGCCGGGTTCGCCCAGGCCCGCGCGCTGTCCACCGCGTTCAACGACGAGCCGACCCGGGCCAGCCGCCCGTACGATCAGGCCCGCGACGGGTTCGTGATGGGCGAAGGCGCGGGCGTCGTCTGCCTTGAGGAATACGAGCATGCCAAGGCGCGCGGGGCGAAGATGTACGCCGAAGTGATCGGCTATGGCCTGTCGGGCGATGCCTACCACGTCACCGCGCCGCACCCGGAAGGGTCGGGCGCCTATCGTTCGATGGAAATGGCGCTGCGCAAGGCGGGCCTGACCCCGGCCGACATCGACTACATCAACGCCCACGGCACCTCGACCCCGCTGGGCGACGAGTTGGAACTGGGCGCGGTGCGCCGCCTGTTCGGCGATGCGATCAACAACGTCTCGATGAGCAGCACCAAGTCGGCGATCGGCCATCTGCTCGGCGGCGCCGGTGCGGTCGAATCGATCTTCTGCATCCTGGCGCTGCGCGATCAGATCGTGCCCCCGACACTCAACCTCGATAATCCGAGCGAAAGCTGTGTGGGCGTCGATCTGGTGCCGTGGAAGGCCAAGAAGCGCCAGGTCCGCGCGGTGCTGAACAACA
>JANLUV010000506.1:0-2680 GCA_031363685.1 Alphaproteobacteria bacterium
CGGGAGGAAGAGCGGTCGTACACTGCTCGTCCCGCTCATTTATTCGGCGTGGGGTGATGAATACATCGTGGTCGGATCGAAGGGTGGTGCGGATGAACACCCGGCGTGGTTCACCAATCTGACGGCCCAGCCCGACGCCTATTTTCAGGTCCGGAACAAGAAATTTCGCGGTTCATGGCGGGTCGCCGAAGGCACGGAGCGGGCGCGAATCTGGGATTATGTCACGCAATACTTCCCACCCTATGCTGCATATCAGGCCAGCACCGAACGGACAATTCCGGTTGTGGTTCTGACGACCAAAGAACAGATCGACGAAGTGTGGACGGCGCCCGCCTGAGCGGTTGATTCATGGTCGTTCGCCGCTTCCCCCAGTCACGGCCGCACCAACACCTTCACCCCATCCCCCGCCGTCAGCGCATCGAACGCGGCGTTCACGCCGTCCAGCCCGACCGTGCCGGTGACCATCGGCGCCATGCGTTCGGGTGCGGCGCGGATCATTTCGAAGGCCTGGGTGAATTCGTCGCCCGCATAGGCGAACACGAATTTCAGGGTCAGGCTTTTCTGCAGCAGGAAGGCGGGTTCCAGCAGGTCGTCCTCCATGCAGTTGCCGATCACCACGATGGTCGCGCCGACCGGCGCGTTGCGGGCCAGTTCCATCAGCATCCCCGGCTTGCCGACGCATTCGAACAGCACCGCGCGGCTGCGGCGGCGGCGGGCGGGATCGACTTCCATCGCATCGGACAGCCCCAGCGGCAGGTCCAGCGCGGTCCACCATTCGCCCGGGCCGCTGCCGCCGGGGGAGATCACCTTGTCCGCGCCCATCCGCTCGGCCATCTGCTGCCGGGCCGGGTTGGGTTCGATCGCCAGCACCGGGCCAAGCCCCAGCGCTTTCAGCCGGGCGATCACGAACAGGCCAACGGGTCCGCAGCCCACTACCGCAAAGCCGCAGTCCGGCCCCGGATCGGCCTGCGCCACGGCGTGAACCGCCACCGCCAGCGGCTCGGTCATCGCGGCATATTCGGTGGCCATGTCATCCGGCACGGCGATGCAACTGGCGCCGTCCAGCACCATCCGTTCGGCAAACCCGCCGGGAAAGGTGTTGGAATAGCCCAGCAGCACGATCCCGTCCGGCCCCATCAGGAACGGCGGCGCGACCACGCGGGTGCCCGCGCGCAAGGTGCCGCCGTGCGGGATGGGCGTGCTTTCCAGCACCTCGCAGCAATATTCGTGGCCCATCACCACCGGCTGCTCGGGGTCCATGAACCCGCGAAACCCGGCGCGGTGAAGCAGGCTGCACAGGTGCGGGGCATGGTCGCGCGCGTGCAGATCGCTGCCGCAGATGCCGCAGACCAGCGGCTTCACCACGATCTGCCCGGGCAGCGGCACCGGGGCCGGTACGCGTTCGATCGCGATGCGCCCCTCGCGCAGCACCGCTGCCTTCATGCTTTCCATCGGCCTTGTCCTCTCGCTTGTTGTGATTGACCGTACTTCAGGTGCTGGCCGGGCGCAGCGAACGGACGATTATCCGTCAATGCGTACTCTGGCGGGAAATCTGCGCGACCAGCGCGCCGACCACGTTCATATCGTGCTGGCTCAGGAACGCCCGGTGATCGACATAACTGTGCTGCGCCGCCGTGCTGACGTTTACGTGGTGCAGGTACGAGATGTTCGCGGTGCCCCCGGTCCGGTCGCAGAAAAACATCGACGCGGTGTCGAAGCCGCAATCGGCGGCCAGCGGATCGGTGCACGCGGCAATGCCTTGGCTCGGGTCCATACGTCTCTCCGGTGGCCCCCGGTTCGTGCCGGCGGTCCTCCTGCCGCGATGCGTAACATCGTTCGATGATATGTTCAAACGAGCGTGCCGATTGCGGCGTGGGCGGTTGAGGTTCGCGGCGGCGCGCTCTACCAAGCGGGGGCGACGATTCCGTCGCCGTGACCGATCGGTCATGTCCAGTGCCGGGGCTTGCGTGGATCGCCCCCGGTTTCACCCCGGGAGAGAAGAATGGCTACCCTGACCGTCACTTACGCCGCCAAGCCGGACGCCCAGTTCGACCGCGCCTATTACAATGCCACCCACATTCCGATGCTGGATGATATGTGGGCCGAACACGGCTATCTGAGCGCCGAAGTGCTGTATCCGGCCGACGATGCCCAGCCCTTCGTCGCGATGGCGGTGCTGCGGTTCAAGGATCAGGCGGCGATCGACGCATCGCTCGGCGCGCCGCGCACCGCCGATCTGGTGGCCGACATGGCCATGTTCACCAACCTTACGCCCGACCTGTTCCGCGCCGCCGATTGAGCCGGATACGCGAAGGGGCGGCGGACCATGCCGGTCCGCTGCCCCTTCGGTTCACATTGTCGGTCCAGCGCTCAGAATGCCAGGCTGAACGACGCGCGTAGCGAGAAGTCGGTCTTGCCGACGGTCTGCTCGGCGCTTCCGGCCAGCTGCCAGGTGTAATCGAACCCGCCAAACAGCACCCGCGCTTCGCCCAGCCAGCCGCTCTTGATCTCAGCCGGCGTGATCGCGAACGGGCTGCCGCCGGCGAACGAGGCGGTGGTGGTGCCCAGCTTGCCGGACAAGCGGTTGCGGCGCCCGCCTTCCAGTTCGATCGTCAGCGGGCGGCCATCGTTGCTGCTGCGCCCGGCGCTCCACCCGGCGGTCAGCGTGGTGTTCGCGGCC
>JANLUV010000516.1:0-2224 GCA_031363685.1 Alphaproteobacteria bacterium
TCGAGAAGTGCCAGCAGGGCTACGCCGTGGGCGGCGAGGCGCTGTACAACGACATCTCCAAGGGGATGAGCCGGCCGGAAGGCCCGGCGTTCGACGACGAGGAACAGATGCGCTGCTTTTGGCGCGAATGGGACCGCCGGATCGCGGCGGCGGAGGCCTGAACCATGGACGAGACCCTGCTGCTGCGCCTGCGCGTGGAGGACCTGCTGTATCTTGAGGCGGACCTGCTCGACCGCTGGCAACTTGACGACTGGCTCGCGCTTTATGCCGAAGACGCCCACTACTATGTGCCGCCGAACGACGTGGACGGCGATACCGCCGAGCCGGAAACCTCGCTGTTCTACATCATGGACGATGCGGTACGCATGAAGGAACGCGTGATCCGCCTGTCCAAGATCGGCGCCCATAGCGAGCATCCGCACTCCAAGGTACGGCATCTTGTTTCAAACACCCGCGTGCGGCGCGAGGGGGACACGATCCATGCGCGGTCCTCGTTCGCGATCTGGCGCAACAAGGACGTCACCAGCGACGTGTTCGTGGGGCACTACCTGCACGAGATCGTCGAGGTCGACGGGGCGCTGAAGATCGCCAGGAAGACCTGCGTGCTGGACATGGAAGCCCTGCGCCCGCACGCCCGCATCAGTATCATCCTCTAAAAGAAAGGGTCGCCGAATGACAGACCCCATCCGTTTCGACCGGCCAATCCGTTTCGAAAGACCAATCCGTTTCGAAAGACTGGGCTATTGCCGTCTGCGCTGCCCCGACCTGGCGGCGAGCACCGCGTTCTACCGCGATCTCGTCGGCATGACGGTGGCGCAGGCGAACGACACGGCAACGTGGCTGCGCTGCAGCAACAAGCCGCATGACATCATCCTCGAAGCCGGCGCCGATGCCGGATTGTCGGGCGTCGGCTATGAAGTCGAAAATGAGGCGCAGCTTGCTGCAGCATTTGCCGTGGTGGACGGCCTTGGCCTGGCCCCGCGCTATGCCGATGCGGCGACGCTGATGGCGATGCGGGTAACGGCCGCGTTCCGCTTTGCCGATCCGCTGACCGGGCTGGAGCTGGACTTCTATGCCGGGCAGGACGTACTGGACGAACCGCTGACCGAACAGATCACCAAGATCGCGCGGCTGGGCCACGTGGTCCTGAACGTGACCGACCTGAACGCGGCGCACCGGTTCTGGGTGGAACAGCTGGGCTTTGCGGTATCCGACCGGGTGGAAGGCACGGCCGAATGGCTGCGCTGCTGGCCCAATCCGCTGCATCACAGCCTGGCGCTGCTGCAGTCAGACCGGAACACGCTGCACCACATCAACTTCATGGTGACCGACATCGACGATGTCGGTGCGGCGATGAACCGGATGAAGCAGGCCGAAGTGCCGATCGTGTTCGGCCCGGGGCGGCACCTGCCCTCGACCAGCATCTTCCTCTATTTCCTCGATCCCGACGGCAACACCACCGAGTTCAGTTTCGGCATGGAACTGTTCGAGGAACAGGGTTCGCGGGGCCCGCGCGAGCTGGAGCACAAGCCCGAAGTGATGGACATCTGGGGCAGCCGCCCCGACCCGCGCTTTGGCAAGGGCAGCCGGATCATCCCGCAGCACGAGGTGCGGGCGCATGGCTGAACGGCTTGACGGACAAGTTGCGATCGTCACCGGCGCGGGGCGCGGCATCGGCCGGGCCATCGCTGCGCGGCTGGCCGCTGATGGCGCGAGCGTGATGGTCTGCGACCTTGATCCCGCCCTTGCCGCCGATTCCGCCGCCGCGCTGCCGCATCCCGAACGCCACGCTTCCTGCGCCGGAAACCTTGCGAAGGAAGAAGTCGCCCGCGCAATGGTGGAGGTGGCGGCCGCGCGGTATGGCAAGATCGACATCCTGGTGAACAACGCGGGCGGCGGCATCCTGCGGCCGTTCCTGAAGCATACCCCCGAAACGCTGATCGAGACGGTGGACCGCAACTTGTGGACCGCAGTGTGGGCCTGCTGGCTGGTGCTGCCGCACATGAAGGCGGCGGGCTATGGCCGGATCGTCAACATCGGCGCGGATTCGGTGCGCAACGGGCTGGCCGAACATGCCGGGTACAATGCGGCCAAGGGCGGCGTGCACGCGATGACCACCGGCCTTGCCCGCGAGTTCGTGCTGGACGGCATCACGGTCAACACCGTGGCGCCGTGTCTGGTCCAGACGCAGCAGTTGCTGGACGTGCAGGCGGTCAACCCCGTG
>JANLUV010000520.1:0-1725 GCA_031363685.1 Alphaproteobacteria bacterium
ATCATGTCGATCGGATTGCGCCAATGGGCTCATGTGTGAAGGTCAGTGGGATTTGGTATAACGCATCGGTTGGCGATTAGGGGGCTGCAGGTAGGGCGGGGACATACCTCGTCCCCGTAAACCCGCCAGCCGTCCCAAGTATTTTAACCGGTCAGCTGAGGCAATGCCGCTCCACTTTTACGGGGCAAGTCCAAAGACCCGCCTACAGCCCATGGAGCGCTTCGCTTCCGCCGGAAACCTTGTTTGTTCAGCCCGCCGTGCCAGCCGGATCGAGCACCCCGAGCGCGGCGACAAGCGCCAGCACGCCCAGCGCGAGCGCCGTCTCTACCGCCAGCGACAACCGCAGATGCCGCCGCGCGCTTCCCTCCCGGCGGGCAAGGGCAGGGCTGAAATACCAGCGGTTCAGCCCGGCCAGCCCCAGCATCATTCCGAACAACGCCACCTTGGCGCCCACCAGCAGCGTCCACGCGCTGGTCCACATCACCGGCCACCCGGCGATGAGCAGCGTATTGGCGATGCCGGTTGCCAGCAGCAGCGCGACGATCACTGTGCCGGTGCGGGCAAACGCGGTCAGGCGCGGCCCCAGCCGTTCGCCCGGTTCGCGCCCCAGTGCGCCGCCCGCCAGCGACAGCAGTGCGCCGATCCAGCACGCGGCGGCGGCCAGATGGACCCCGTTGCCGACCCGGTGCAGCGTACCCGCCGTGCCTTCGGTCGCTCCGGCGTGCCCGGTGTAGGCGCAAGTTGCCAATGCGACCACGGCGGGCAACGCCGCCAGCACCATCGGCACCCGGCAGAGGGCCGCCAAGGCCAGCACGATCAGCGCGGCCGCCCGTACCGCCAGCACCGTGCCCAGCGGCGTCGCGCCCAGCACGGCGGTCACCGTTTCGCGGTCAAGCCTGGACAGGGGCAGGGCAGCCATCGCCGCCACGCTCGCCAGCGCCCACCAGACGGACGCCAGCAGCGCCCCTAGCGCCAGCAGTACGACCACCCGGCGTTCTATCCGGCTCACAGCCGCGACCCGGCCGGCCGTGGCCAGATAGAACGGCAGCCCGGCCGCCGGCAGCAGCGTCGCGTAAGTTGCCGCGCGCGCCAGGATCAGGCCGGTGTCAGCCATTGCGTACACAACTGCCCAAATGGCTGCTGCCGGATGCCGGGAAGATCATCACCGGACGGTGAAGGTATAGCTGCCTTCCACCCGGTGTTGGTCGGCGGCCACCGCGTGCCACTTCAGCAGGTACGAACCCGCCGGCAGCGCCCGGGGCAAGGTGATCGTCACGTTCTTGCCGTTAACCTTGGTCTGGAAGCCCTTGATCGGCATCGGCGCGTGATCGGCCATGCCGGGCATCCCGGTCATCACCAGTTCGATCCCGGTCATCGGGCGGACCAGCGTTTCGGAGAACGACAGGCTCAGCTTGGTCGGCCTGGTCACGGTCGCCTTGTTGGCCGGGCTGGCGGCGAGCAGCTTGGGATGGGCCAAGGCCACGCCGGGCAGCGCGACCAGCGCGGAAGCGATAAGGGCAACAGTCAGGGCAAAACGGCGCATGGCGGTCCTTTCGGATAAGGGGTGAACTTGCCGGATTGCCCGGCGACCTGATGGCGATACGCAACCACCGGCGCGATCCCTCATGACAAATTCGCTTGCCTGAACGCGCGCCGGGCGTGAGGGATAAGGCGCAGCCCTGCGTATAACTCGCGCGCAAAGACGCGAAAGGCCGATGTATGAGC
>JANLUV010000523.1:0-2770 GCA_031363685.1 Alphaproteobacteria bacterium
GGCGGGCGATGGTATCGCCCAGGCTGACCTGTTCTTCATCGAATGCAAAATTCATGGCAAGGTCCCTTACCGGGGAAGGCCGAGCACGCGCTCGCCGATGATGTTGCGCTGGATCTCCGACGACCCGGAATAGATCGTGAAGGCCTTGGACTGAAACCAGCTGATCTGGAACTTGCCCAGCGCAGCAGCTTGCGGATCGTGGCCCGACAGCGGGGCGATCGGCCCGAGCGCGTCCAGCGCCGTTTCGTACATGTTCTGCGCGGCGTGGCTCCAGTAGAGCTTGGTCATCGACGCATCGGCGCCGCGATCCCCGCCATCGAGCAGCTTGCTGAAGCTGCGCAGCGCGTTGAGGCGGACGATCTCGATCTCGGCGATCGAGCGGGCGAGATTCTGGCGCACCGCCGGATCGTCAATCGCGCGGCCGCTGCCGCGACGTTGCAGGACCAACGTGCGCAGCAGCTTGTCCAGTTCCTGCTTGAAGCGGATCTGGCGGCCCAGCGCGTCTTCCGGCCCCCGTTCATAGGTCAGCGTGGTCATCGCGATCTTCCAGCCGCCGTTGATGTCGCCGACCAGATTTTCCACCGGAACCTCGACATTGTCGAAGAAGGTTTCGTTGAACTCGAACTCGCCCGAAATCTGGCGCAGCGGGCGCAGGGTGATGCCTGGTGACTTCATGTCGATCAGCAGGAAGCTCAGCCCCTTGTGCTTGGGCACGTCGGGATCGGTGCGCACCAGCGCGAAGCACCAGTGGGAATATTGCCCGAAACTGGTCCAGGTCTTCTGGCCGTTGACGATGAACTTGTCGCCCTTCAACTCGGCCTTGGTGCGGACCGACGCAAGGTCGGAACCGGCGCCCGGTTCGGAGAAGCCCTGACACCAGACTTCCTCGGTCGAGAGGATCTTGGGCAGGAAGCGCTTCTTCTGGGCCTCGGTGCCGTGGGCCAGAATCGTCGTCCCGGTCAGGTTGTGGCCGATGACGTTAATCGGTTCGGGCGCGCGGGCGCGGGCCATTTCTTCGGCGAAGATGCCGCGCTCGATCAGCGTGGCGCCGCGGCCGCCATATTCCTTGGGCCAGTTGATCCCGGCCCAGCCGCCCGCGTGAAGCTTGCGCTCCCAGTCGAGCCGGGCCATCGCGGCCTCGTCCTCGTCCTCGGGCAGGAACACGGTTTCGCCCCACCCGGCCGGCAGCGCATCGGCCAGCCACGCGCGCAGCGACATGCGGAATTCGTTCTCCGCAGGCGTGTAGTTGAAATCCATTTGCCGATTTCCCTCCTCAACCCCGCTTCAGCCCAAGCTTTCTCAGCCCGGCCCGGCGGCGGCGCGCTCGGCGGCACCCGCGAAATCCGGCGTACGCTTTTCGCGGAACGCGGCGATGCCCTCGTGATATTCGGGCGTCAGATAAGCGATGGTCTGCGCATAACCTTCGAATTCGAGCATTTGTTCGATCGAGGCCGACTGCGACATGTTGAGCAGGCGCTTGGTCATCGCCATCGCGGTCGGCGAACCGGCGGCGATCTGCTTGGCCAGAATGCGGGCTTCGGCCATCAGGTCGTCATGCGGAACAACCTTGTTGGCGATGCCGATCGCCAACGCTTCGGCCGCATCGACCTTGCGCGCGGTGAAGCACAGTTCCTTGGCCTTGTTGATTCCCACCGCGCGGGCAAGGAAGAACAGCCCGCCCAGATCGGGCACGAGGCCGACTTTGGCGAAAGCCTGCAGGAAGGTGGCCTTTTCGCTGGCGACGATGAAATCACACGATAGCGCGATATTGGCGCCCGCACCGGCCGCCGCGCCGTTGACGGCGGCGATCACCGGCTTTTCGAGCTTGTAGAGCGGTTCGAGCACGTCGCGCAGGATCCAGCGGTGGCGCGCGCGGCGCTGCAGCGGGGTCAGGTCGCTGCGGCTGGCCTTGAGATCGGCACCCGCGCAGAAGCCCCGGCCCGCGCCGGTCAGAATCACGCAGGACACGCCGGTATCGGCGGCGATCTTCGGAATTAGATCCTGCAATTCGCGATAGAGGTTGTCGGTGGTCGCGTTCATCGCGTCGGGCCGGTTCAACGTCACCGTCGCGATCCGCTCGCTCACCTCGTAGATGATGTCTTCGTAGCTCATTTCAGGCCCTCTTCAGGAAACGGATCAGTCTTCCGGCGGCTCGTGCGCGATGTCACCGGCCATGCTTTCGGGAACGGCGAACCATTCCTCCGGCACCCGCACGGGAGTGCGGAAATCGTGCGCGGGTATGACGATGTCGGTGTTGTCCATTACCCGGCGCATCGCGTTCTGCCACGTCCGCTCACTTTCGCTGCGGATGTTGCCGGTCAGGAACGAGCCGGTCAGCGAACGCTGCGGATTAGGGGTCGCGCGCGGGTCGGTCGGGTACCAGTAGCGATAGTGATCGCCCAGGTCCGAAACGATTGCGGCGCGGCCCTTCTCGGTCGTGACCACCACCACCTGCATGCCCTCGGTATGGCTGGGTACGCTGAGGATGCGGATGCCGGGCAGAAAATCGCAATCGCCGTTGAGCAGCCGGATCTCGTTCGGCTTGCGCCCGACCAGATGCAGCGCGGTCGATTTCCAGTAGAACGGGCGCTGAGTCGGGACCGGATCGATCAGCGCGAACAGTTCCTGCCGCTGCACCACGACCAGCGCGCCCGGGAACAGATCCAGGTTCTCGCCATGGTCGAAATGGAGGTGCGTGACGATCACGGTATCGATATCGGCCGGGGTCAGGCCTTCGGCCGCCAGCACGGCGGTCAGGGCGGCGTGGCCG
>JANLUV010000035.1:0-5129 GCA_031363685.1 Alphaproteobacteria bacterium
GGGGCAATTTGCGCCCGCCATTCCGCCGGTTTCGGCGATCCGCGCCCTCGACCCACTGGATTTGCCGCATTGCAATATCTATATCGCCTCCAAAGCAGAATAGAATTCGGGTCCAATCAGCCCGTTCGCACAGGAAACCTCTCGCATGGCCCAGTTTTCCGCTGCCGATCCGGTTGTCATCCTCTCGTATGCCCGCACCCCGATGGGGGGCCTGCAGGGCGTTTTCTCTGATGTTTCGGCCACCGATCTTGGCGCCGTCGCGGTCAAGGCAGCGGTGGAGCGCGCCGGAATTGCCGGTGAGGAAATCGAGCGCATCTACATGGGCTGCGTGCTTCCGGCCGGGCTGGGCCAGGCGCCCGCCCGCCAGGCCGCGATCAAGGCCGGACTGCCCGCCTCGGTCGAGGCGACCACGGTCAACAAGGTCTGCGGTTCGGGCATGATGACCGTGATGATGGGGGCCGAAGCGCTTGCGGCGGGCTCGCTTGATCTGGTCGTCGCGGGCGGCATGGAATCGATGACCAATGCGCCCTATTTGCTCAAGAAGCACCGCTCGGGCGCGCGGATTGGCCACGACACGGCCTATGACCACATGTTCCTCGACGGTCTTGAAGACGCCTATCAGGGCGGCGCGATGGGCACGTTCGCGCAGACCACGGCGGATGAATACCAGCTGACCCGCGAACAGCAGGACAGCTACGCGATCGAATCGCTGCGCCGCGCGCAGAACGCCATCGCCACCGGCGGGTTCGCCAGCGAAGTTGTCCCGGTCACCGTCAAGACCCGCGCCGGCGAGACCGTGGTCGATACCGACGAGCAGCCCGGCAAGGGCCGCCCCGACAAGATCCCCGGCCTGAAGCCCGCCTTCGCCAAGGACGGCACGATCACCGCCGCCAGTTCGTCGTCGATCTCCGATGGCGCGGCCGCGCTGGTCCTCACCCGCGCCAGCGTCGCGCAAGCCAAGGGCCTGGCCCCGGTCGCCACGGTGGTGGCCATCGCCGCCCATGCGCAGGAACCGGCGAAGTTCACCACCGCCCCGGTCAGCGCGATCCAGAAGGTGCTGGCCAATGCCGGGTGGACCATCGCCGATGTCGACCTGTTCGAAGTGAACGAGGCATTTGCCTGCGTCGCGATGTTCGCGATGCATGACCTTGGCATCCCGCACAACAAGATCAACGTCCACGGCGGCGCCACCGCGCTTGGCCACCCGCTGGGCGCTTCGGGCGCGCGGATCATCACCACGCTGATCGGCGCGCTGAAGCACAACGGCCTGAAGAAGGGCGTTGCCTCGCTCTGCATCGGCGGCGGCGAAGCCACCGCGATCGCGATCGAGCTGGCGTAAACGTAACGATCCTCCCCATTTGTGCTACGCAAAAACGGGGAGGATCAGCGACTTCAGGGCGCGCCCGGGCCCCACATCGAGTCGTGCCGGACATAGCCCGATCGGCCCTCGACCTCGAGCTTGCACCAGCCTTCGGCGCAAGCGCCCAGCTTGCCGGTCACACCCGGTTCCAGCCGCCACAGCAGCCGCGAACCGGCGTCGGGCTTGTCGCGCATTTCCGCGAGTTCGGCTGCGCCGCCTTTCGGCGCCTGCACAATCGCGCCGCGCTCACGCTTGAGGAAGCTGCCCAGCATCCAGCCGCGCGCACCGTCCGGGTCCTGCACCAGCCGCCAGCCGTCCATCGTCCGCAGTACCTTCATCGGCAGGTCCTCGCGGTGATAGCGCCAGTTGATGCGGTAATCCTCGCCCGGGCCGACTCGCATGTTCACATCCTTGCCGCGCAGCGAGGCCCAGTATGGCACCCCATCTTCAGCTGCGACGGCCGGAACCGACGAAAGCAAAAGCAGGGCGACGGCAAGGCATTGGCGGGACAACATGCCCGACCCATAGCCCGGGGCCGCCCCTCGCTTCAAGGTCGCTTGACCCCTCCCCCGGCAGCCTCGTAGCACAGCGGTCATGGCGAGCTTTCCCACCACCCGCCGAGTCCTCGGCAAACCCCGCGTGATCGTGACCCGCAAGCTGATGCCCGCGACCGAGGCCCGCATGGCCGAACTGTTCGACGCGCGCTTCAACCCGGCCGACCTGCCGCTCGACCGCGCGGGCCTGATCGCGGCGATGCAGGAGGCGGACGTCCTGGTCCCCACCGTGACTGACCGGATCGACGCCGCCCTGTTGGCGCAGGCCGGCCCGCGCCTCGGCCTGATCGCCAATTTCGGCGCCGGAACCGACCACATCGATCTTGCCGCCACCCGCGCGCACAAGATCATGGTGACCAACACGCCGGGCGTGTTCACCGATGATACCGCCGACATGACCATCGCGCTGATCGTCACCGTAGCCCGCCGGTTTGGCGAAGGGATCCGCGTGCTGCGCAGCGGGCAATGGACCGGCTGGTCGCCGTCCTCGCTGCTCGGCCACCGCATTTCGGGCAAGCGACTCGCCATTGTCGGCATGGGCCGTATCGGCCAGGCCGTGGCGCGCCGCGCGCAGGCGTTCGGCCTGAATGTGACTTACCATAACCGCCACCGCCTGCCCGCCGTGATCGAACAGGAACTGGCCGCAACATTCGAGCCGGACCTCGACCGGATGATCGCTGCGGCCGATGTCGTTTCGCTGCACTGCCCCGGATCGAGCGAAACACACCACATCCTCTCGGCCGCGCGGATCGCGGCGATGAAGCCGACGGCCTATGTGGTGAATACCGCACGCGGCGAACTGATCGACGAGGAAGCGCTGATCGCGGCGCTCGAAGCCGGTCGGCTCGGCGGCGCGGCGCTCGATGTGTTCGAGCATGAACCCGCAGTAAATCCGCGCCTTGTCGCGCTCACCAACGTAATTCTCGTGCCGCACCTTGGCAGCGCCACGGTGGAGAGCCGCGAGGATTCGGGCGCGCGGGTGATCGCCAACATCCGCTACTGGGCCGACGGCCACCGACCGCCGGATCAGGTGCTCGAAGGACTGGTCTGAAGCGCAGCAAAATTTCGGGTTGCTCCGTCCCTTTTGCGCAACGGCTTTGTCCCTGTGCCTTGCGCCGCCGCATGCCCCTGCACTAAGCTTGGTCCGGCAGGATCACGACCGGACCAAGCCGGCGCCTGGAGGGACACGATGAACAACCGAACCGCACGGCGCATTCTGGCCGCCGTAGGCGCGGGCTTGGCGCTGCTGGCGCCGATTGCCGCGCACGCACAGGATAATTTCGCAGACCCGGCCGACAGCGGCGATACCGCTTGGATCCTGGTTTCCTCGGCGCTGGTCATGATGATGGCCGCGCCCGGGCTGACGCTGTTCTATGGCGGCCTTGTCCGGGCGAAGAATTTTCTGTCGGTGCTGGTCCAGTGCGGTGCGATCGTGGCGATCGCTTCGCTGCTGTGGATCGTGTGCGGCTACACCCTTGCGTTCGGCCCGGTGACCAATGGCTGGATCGGTTCCGGCACCGCGTTCATGTTCAACAATCTCGGCAATGTCCGCGCCGGCACTGCGATCCCGGAAAGCGCCTATGCGCTGTTCCAGCTATGCTTTGCCGCGATCACTCCGGCGCTGATGGCCGGCGCGTGGGTCGATCGCGCCCGGTTCAGCTGGGTGGTCGCGTTCGGCGCGCTGTGGAGCCTGGTGGTCTACGCCCCCGTCGCGCACTGGATCTGGGGCGGCGGCTGGCTTGCGGCCAAGCTCGGCACGCTCGATTTCGCGGGCGGGATCGTGGTCCACACCACGGCGGGCGTTTCGGCACTGGTGATCGCGGCGCTGCTCGGCAAGCGCGCCGGGTTTCCCCGGACCATGATGCTCCCGCACAGCCCGGCGCTGACCATGGCCGGCGCGGCGCTGCTGTGGGTCGGCTGGTTCGGCTTCAACGGCGGATCGGCGCTTGCCGCCAACGATGATGCCGCCGCCGCGATCATCAACACCCATGCCGCCGCCTGCGCCGCCGCGCTGATGTGGCTGGTGATCGAGCGCGTCGCGGTCGGCAAGGCCACCTCGATCGGCTTTGCCACCGGCGCCATCGCGGGCCTTGCCACCGTCACCCCGGCAGCCGGGTTCATCTCGCCGGGCGCCGCGATCCTGTTCGGCGCGGTCGCCGCGTCGGTCTGCTATCCGGTGATCCAGCTGGTGAAATTCCGCCTGAAAATCGACGATTCGCTTGATGTGTTCGCCGTCCACGGCGTCGGCGGGATCGTTGGCTCGCTGCTGCTCGCGGTGTTCCTTTCGCCCAGCTTCGGCGGCACCGGCTATGCCGGGAATATGGGCATGGCCAGCCAGTTCGTCGCCCAGGCGATCGGCGTCGGCGTAGTCGCGGCATTCGCGGCGATTGCCAGCGCGATCCTTGCGGTCGGCGTCAACCTCGTGTTCCCGATGCGCGTTTCCGAAGACGAGGAACGCGAAGGGCTGGATCTCACCAGCCACGGCGAACGCGCGTGGGAAATGGATTGATCGCACATGGCGGCGGGTGAGTTGCCCGCCGCCGCATTGCCGCGCTTACGTCAGGTAGCGTGCAGCACACCGCGATAGGCCGGATCTTCCAGCGCCCGCCCCGCGCCCAGCGCCACGCAGTAGAGCGGATTGTCTGCAACTTTGACCAGCAGGCCCGTCTCCAGCGCCAGCACGGTATCGAGGTTTGCCAGCAGAGATCCGCCGCCGGTCATGATGATCCCGCCGTCGATGATATCCGCAGCAATCTCCGGCGCGGTATTTTCCAGGGCGTTGCGCACGGCTTCCACGATCTGGCCAACGGGTTCCGCTAGCGCTTCGACGATCTCCGCCTGCGAGATCGATATTTCCCGGGGGACGCCGCGCGCAATATCGCGGCCCTTGATCACGGCTGTAAGCACGGCGCCGTCGTCGTTGATCCGGGCAGCCCCCAACTCCTTTTTGACCCGTTCCGCAGTCGCCTCGCCGATCAGCAGATTGTGATGACGGCGTACATACGAAGCGATCGCATCGTCCATCCGGTCGCCGCCCACGCGGACCGACATCGACATGCTGAGCCCGCCGATCGCGATGACGCCGACCTCGGTGGTACCGCCGCCGATATCCACCACCATCGAGCCGATCGGGTGGGTTACCGGAAGATCGGCCCCGATTGCAGCGGCCATCGGCTCGTCGATCAGCCAGACCTTGCGCGCACCCGCGTTGGACG
>JANLUV010000040.1:0-3827 GCA_031363685.1 Alphaproteobacteria bacterium
CGGACACCGGTGCAAATCGCCTTGAACTTGGCTTCGTCCGATTTCTTCAATGCGGCCATCGAGGGATTGGCCTCGCACGGCGGGGTCATCAGCAGCTCACCGAGCGCGTCACGCGTGCCCGAGGTCGACGGCGGACCGTAGACGAGGATCGGTTCCTTGGGCAGCGCCGGGTTCACATCGGACCACAGTTTGGTGGTGTTGGGCTTGCCGAACGGATTGGCGGCCAGTGCCTTGTAGATGTCTGCCGGGGTGAGGTCGAACTGTGATGAGCCGCTGGCCGCTTCGACGAAGGCGAGGCCATCAAGTCCGACCTGGATCTCGACGATCTTGTCGACGCCGTTCTTCGCGCAATCCTCGTATTCCGACTTCTTCATCCGCCGCGAAGCGTCCGCGATGTCGGGATATTGCGAACCTATCCCGGCGCAGAACAGCTTCATGCCGGCGCCGGTACCGGTCGATTCGATGATCGGCGATTTGAAATCAGGTTGCGACTTCGCCAGCGAATCCGCCACAGCCTTGGCAAACGGATAGACCGTGGAGGAACCAACGGCGCGAATCTGGTCACGCGATGCACTTTGACCGCCGCCGCAGGCCGCAAGCAGGGCGCAGGCGGCCAGCACCGAGGCGCCGGTCAGATAAGCATTGGAGCGGAATTTGATCGCATTCTTGTTCATGGCGGGTTGCCTCCAGAAGCGCAGGTTTGGCCGCGTCTGTTAGAGTAGAATGACACCTTCATGACAAGGTGCCCCGTTCTGCCGGCGATCGGGAAGGATGCCCGGACACCGGCCCGATGCGGACAGTCGGAAAGGTCACGGTGACAGTGCTGCCGATCCCCAGCTTGCTGGTGATGTCAAGCTGGCCGCGATGGCGTTCGACGATGTGCTTGACGATTGCCAGGCCAAGGCCGGTACCGCCGGCGGCGCGGCTCCGCCCCGGATCCGTGCGGTAGAACCGGCGGGTCAGGTGGGGCAGGTGTTCGGGTGCGATCCCGGCGCCGCGGTCGGTCACCGTCAGCACCACCTTGTCGTGTACGCCGGGCGCCAGCACAACGCGCACGGGCTCGGCCGGATCGCCGTACTTGAGCGAATTTTCGACCAGATTGCGCACCAGTTGTTCCAGCTGGGTGCGGTCGCCACGCAGCAGCGTCCTGCGCCCGGGCACGGCAATCTCGACGCGGCCCTTGCCGGCAATCGCCATTGCCTCGCCGACCACTCGCTCGACCAGTCGGCCGAAGTCGATCTCCTCGGTCGGCTGGTCATGTTTTTCGGCTTCGACTTGCGACAGCGACATCAGGTCGGACACCAGCGTCTGCATCCGCCGCGCCTCGCGCAGCACGGTCAGGTGGAACCGCGCCGTGGTCGCCTTGTCGACCGCATCGCCGGCGTCGGCCAGGGTCTCGACATAGCCGATGATCGCGGAGAGCGGCGTGCGCAGTTCATGGCTGGCGTTGGCGACGAAATCGGTATGCGCTCGGCTCACGTCGGCTTCGGCGGTGCGGTTGAGCAATTCCATCAACCAGAACCGGTCGTCGATCTGCCGGCGCGTCAGTTGCCACAGACTGCGTCCGCCTGCGAAACCGGCGATGGTCACGCTGTCACCATTGCCGATTTCGAGCAGGCGCATCGCGTCGGGATGGCGGAGTACGATTCGCGCGTCCTGCCCGGTGATATGTTCGCCCAGCGCGCGCCTGGCTGCTTGGTTGGCCAGCACGATCCGCTCCCGCTCCAGCAGGATCAGCGGAAAGCCGATCGGCTCGATCACTGTCCGCATCGCTTCGCTGGAGGTGCCTTCGAAGTCCGGTTCTGCCGTAAAAGTCACCGGTTCGGGCCGGAACAGCCACAGCGATCCGATCCAGACCAGCAGGATGCCCAGCGTCAGCCAGTTGCCCGCACCGGCAAGCAGCATCGCGGCTGCCCCGGTCACTGCCAGGGCCATGCCGGGCCAAGGATGGGGTTGCTTGCCGGTCATGGCGAGCGGGCTTTAACCGGGCCGGGCGCCGTTAGCCAGATGGAGAATCGGTTTTCGGCAGGGGTGGCGGCGCCGATCATGCACATTTCATTTGCATAATATTACGCATGAAGACGGTGAAATTGGCAATCGGTTGACTACGGCGCGGATAAACGTCTTCGTATCGGCAACAATTCGCTGTTGCTCGTCCGGGGAAAGCAGAACCTTAGCCATGTCCGCCATGGATTTCGCCTTTACGGCCGAGCAGGCCCTGCGTGGACCCCGGCAACGCCGGCTGACCCATGCCATTCTGGCCAGCCATCGGCTCGGAGAACAGGCTGTCGTCATCCGCAACGTTTCGACGAACGGCATCGGTGCCACCGTTCGGGCCATTGCGCCCATGGTGGATGAACTGGTCACGATCCAGTTGCCCGGGCACGAGACGGTTTCCGGAAAGGTGCGCTGGGTCAGCGGCACCTCGTTCGGAGTGGAGCTGACGGATGAGCTTGAACTTGACTTGCTGCTGGACCGTATTCGCCAGCATAACGAGGCGACCAGTCCGCAAGCTGGCTGGCAGGTCCAGCCGCGTCACCGCCGCCCCGTCACAGGTAAATCTGCGCCCGCTTTAGGAAAATCGCCAAGGTTGCCGATACCGCAACTGCGGCGATGCGGACCTGGAAAAACTGCTGACCCCTAGCGGCGCGCCCAAGGGCAACCGCAACGCGCGGAAGCATGGTGCGCGATCCGCCGAGACGAATAATGCGTTGACGATGGTGCGGAATTTGATGCATTTATGGCAAGCTGATTGATGGTATCAACGGTCGGTCCGGATGCTACCCACTAGTGGGCAGGGCGGGCCAGCGACAAAGCGAGGCAGCGTGAAACACTTTATCGATCCGACCCCAGCGGAGTTCGCCTATTTCAAATCGCTGCCGCGCGATACGCCGATCCATATGCTAAACTTGGCACGATACAAGGAATTGGCGGAATATCCGGTAAGTCACCCGCAGGCCGATTCCCGCTGGACTGGAAGAAGAGCATACGAAGAGTATGGCCGGATCAGCGAACCCATCCTGAAGCGCGTCGGTGGAAAGATCGTCTGGCGAGGCTCATTTGAGGCCACGGTCATCGGCGATCCCGACCAGCTCTGGGATGACGCATTCGTCGCCTACTATCCAAACACCGACATCTTTTTGCAACTGGTGACCGACCCTGATTTCAAGCTGGCCTTCGCTCACCGGTCGGCTGGCATTCTTGATTACCGGCTGATGCGCTTTGCCCCCAGCGAGCTTGGCCGAGGATTTGCCAGCTAATGACCGGGGGTTGCGGTTATTGTCTGGTCCTGAAAGCAGAAATAGCTGCAGCCTGATGCTGGCGCTCAATGGCTGGCAGACGATGCGAAAAATGCACTGCAACTATGCAAAAACCTGTGAAGGTTTATCGAAGGCTGGCCGGACCCCCGAGCGGTGGTTTCGCCCTCGGTAGATTCGGCGAACGCTCGACAGATTCGGCTCTGCAATCAAGCCACGGGAATCGGCGGTCAACCGCCGAGGTTCGCAGGCTTTCACCCCCGCTTATTGCCGGGATATTACCGAAATTGCGCGATTGCGCGGAAAATTCATCGCTAAACCATTGATTTATATGGTGACCCCTACGGGAATCGAACCCGTGCTTCAGCCGTGAGAGGGCCGCGTCCTAACCGCTAGACGAAGGGGCCAAAGCATGCGACGATATTCCTTCATGGCATGAAGGCCATCCTTCAATGCTTGAAGGATGGTGACCCCTACGGGAATCGAACCCGTGTTACAGCCGTGAAAGGGCCGCGTCCTAACCGCTAGACGAAGGGGCCATATCGGCTGGTGCCGGTGGCAAGGCCCGCG
>JANLUV010000122.1:0-2539 GCA_031363685.1 Alphaproteobacteria bacterium
TAGTATTGTGTCCCCGGAACTCCTACCCGGAACTCCCGTAACTCTTCGTTCTTCGCCTCGCGCAGCGCCGCGAAAGTGGCAATCGCGTTTCGAATTACGGTGACAGTTTACTGAACCCCAATCACCCCCGCGCCAACCCGGCAAACCGCGCCGCCGCGAGGAAATGCTCCCGTCGCCGCTTGGCCCGCACCACGGCTTCGGCGTCCTTGCCCCAGAACTCGGCCTGCCAGTCCTCTTCGAGATTGGCTGCATCCCACAGCGCCGCCCCATCGGCGCCGTCGTCCAGCGCAGCGAGGCCGATCACCAGCGAGGCGGCCAGTCCCGCCAGCGAGCGCAGCGCCGCCAGCACGAAATCGTCGCGCTCGGCCAGCACCGTCTCCAGCCGCAGCAGCGTGGGTGCCGGTTGCGGGTGGTGCATGATCCCGCTGGTCCGCTCGAACCGGACGTCCAGTCGCTGCTCGGCCGCCGCCAGCAGCGGCTCCCACACCGCTTCCTGCCGCTGCCGCAGCGGGTCATAGTCCTCGGCGCGATAGCACAGCGTGTCGGTCTCGCCGTAGGGCAGGATCTGGCGGATCGCGATGGCGCGGTCAGGGCTGACCACGTCGATCGCGTAATCGGCCATGTCGCGCAGGATGAACGCGGCGGCGGACATTTCCTCGCCCTGTCCGGCCCACTCCGCCGCCAGCGCCTCGGTCAGCGCACGGGTCGGCACCACTTGCGCCCGCCCGGCGACCGACTTGATCGGCCGTCCATCCAGCAGTACCCGCCAGCCGCCGTCCAGTTCGGCGATGCTCACATCCTGGTAGAACCGCTTCATCAGTCGCGGCTTTTCCACTTGCGGGCAAGGATCGTCGGCATGACCAAGGCATCGAACAACCCGAACAGCACCAGGATCGGCCCTACCGGCGCCGGCAAGTCGATCCGGCCGGTGGTCGCCAGCAGCCCCAGCATCACAAGCCCCACCCCGCCCCAGCGGATCAGCGTGATCGCGATGAACCGCGCCTTTGCGGGATCTTTGGGGGCCGGGTCGTTCGCGGCAGGTTTGTTCACATCACTCATCCAGCAGATACTCCTGCAATTCGCGCGGGGTGGCGGCGACGAACGCGGCCCCGGCCGCAACCAGTTCCGGCGCTTCGTGATAGCCCCAGGCCACGCCCACGGCCCTGACCCCGATTGCGGCGGCCATCGCCATATCGAACACCGTATCGCCGATCATCACCGCGCCCGCCGGCAGCGCCAGCGTATCCGCCAGCGCCGCCTCCAGCATCGCCGGATGGGGCTTGGACGGATGGCGGTCGGCGGTTTGCAGGCTGGCGAACTGGTCCGACAGGCCGTGGCTGGCCAGGCAATGGACCAGCCCCCGGTCGGACTTGCCGGTCGCCACCGCCAGCACCCACTCGGCCCGGCGCAGCGCCGCGATCAGTTCGGCCATCCCGTCGAACAGCGGCTCGACCAGTTCGCCAGAGGCGCGCGCCGCCCGGAACGCGTCCTTGTAGCGGCTCACCACGTGCCGCACCGTGTCGGCATCGGCATCGGGCACCAGCCGCATCACCGCATGGGGCAGCGACAGGCCGACCACCCGGCGGACCACCGCCCGGTCCGGCGCGGGCAGACCCACCCCGGCAAAGGCCGTTTCCATCGCCGCGCAGATCGCGCCCTGGCCATCGACCAGCGTGCCGTCGCAATCGAACACCGCCAGCTTCACCGCCGACCCGTCGTTCATCGCGCCAAGCTCCGCATCAGCGTTTGCCCGGTGGAGGCCCCCGGCGGGCGGCATCAGGCTTGCGCGGGGCGGCAGAGCGCGGCGCGGCCGGCTTGCGGGCAGGGGGCGTTCCAGTTCCGGGCTGGCTCGCTCCGGTTCGTGGTGCGCTCGGCTTTCCGCCTGCGGGTTTTGCGCCCGCGGGCTTCCCGGTCGCGGACCTGCTGGCCCCCGGTTTTCCCGCAGTCTTCGGCCCCGCAGTCTTCGGCCCATCCGGCTTGCCGACGCGCTGCCCGGTCGGCTTGCGCCCCGGGGTGCCGCCATCCGCGCGCTTGCGCCGTTCGCCGCGCCGTTCCTTGCGGTACAGCTTCGCATGGGCCTTGGCCTCGGCCTTGATCACTTCCTTGCCCGGCGCCTTGGGCGCTTCGGGCAGGGCGTCGCCGTCGGCCTCGTTGAACCCCAGTTGCGCCAGCGAGGCGGCGAAATGATCGGGCAGGTCGGCAATCACGTTCAGCGGCGCACCGTCCGGGTGGTCGATGATCAGCTGCCGTGCGTGCAGGTGCATCTTGCGGCTGATGGTGCCGGTCAGGAACGCCTCCTGCCCGCCGTATTTGCCGTCACCAACGATCGGAAAGCCGATCGCCGCCATGTGCACGCGCAGCTGGTGGGTGCGCCCGGTCATGGGTTGCAGTTCCACCCACGCGGCGCTGTTTCCGGCGCGATCAAGCACGCGGTAGCGGGTGCGGGCGGGCTGGCCCTGGCCGCTTTCATCGACCATCATCTTCTCGCCGCCGGTGCCGGGCTGCTTGGCCAGCGGCAGATCGATGAAGCCATCCTCAA
>JANLUV010000126.1:0-4810 GCA_031363685.1 Alphaproteobacteria bacterium
CGGGCCGCCAGCTGACCACGGCAGTGGCCTTCCAGCGCGGTACGCTGGGCAGCAGGTGGCCAACCGCCGCCGGGAACGCGGTGTTTTTGCTGGTGATCGCATCGGCATAAGTCACGCTGGCCGACAGGTCGATGCGCGGCAGTACATCGCGGCGGTCCAGCGCCAGTTCGACCCCGCGCGCCCGGGTGCGGTCGATGTTCTGGACATAGCTGGTGGTGACCAGCGGATTGCTCGTGTTGGTCTGCGAAATCAGCGCGGCGCTGATGACTTCGTTGAACAGCGCCAAGCGCACCGTGCCGTGATCGTCATGGTTTTCCAGCGCAAGTTCGGCCGAACGGGCGCGTTCGGGGCGCAGGTCCGGGTTGGGGTTGGCCAGATTGCTGCCGATGGTGGTCGCCTGGTACAGTTCGCCCACGGTGGGGAAGCGCCAAGCCTGCGCTAGTGAAAGCCGCGCGGTCCAGTGCGCGGCGGCGCGCCATTCGAGCGCGGCCTTGGGCGAAAAGCCCTCGAACCGGCGTTCGGGGTGGGTCAGCGATTTGCCGCCGGCAAGGTTATACCCGCCCCACGCCCGCCACCATTCATGCCGCACGCCAAGCGTCAGCGTAAGTTGCGGCGTGAGCTTGACCGCATCCTGCGCCCACAGCGCGTGGGTGCGGGTCTTGCCGCGCGACGACGCGGCGACTGCGCCTTGCGTGCCGCTGTCCCGCCAGTTGGTCGCGCCATAGGTGTTGTTGTTCAGCGTATAGCGATCGCCATGGCCGCCGAAGCTGATCACGTGGTTATCATTGCCCAGCGGGCGCCACGCGGCCTTGGCATCAAAGGTCACCCAGCCGGTGCCGTCCTGCCGCTGGATCTGGCCGGCACCGCCGGTAAACGCGGCCGGCAACGGGTTGCTGGACGAAGGCCCGTTCTGCAGATCGTGATCGTAGTGATAGCTGCTGCCCACCACATGCCAGTCGAACCGGGGCGTCGCGCCTTCCAGTGTCAACGCATGCGCGGTGTGGTGTGCGTCACGGGTATAGACCGCCGAGTTGAAGCTGGAGGTATAGGCGGCGCCCCCAAGGTTATCCGGGCCTGGCTTGGTCAGATAGCTCTGGACAGTGCCTTGCGTATCGTCGGTCCAGATTCCGAGCAGGTATGAAAGCCGCGCGATGCCGCCTAGATCCAGCGCCGCCTTGAGTTTGGCGGTGTCCTGAACGTGGTGTTCCAGCCCGCCTGCGCCCAGTACGCGGATCGCTGCGCCGGTGCGGTTCACGTCGGCATAGCCGCCGGTAACGGTGGCGCCGGTGTTGTCCTTGGGGTTGGTTGTGCCGGTCGCGGTGACGATGCTCACCGGCTGGCTGTTCGCATCCGTGCGCGTGAATGCGCCGAACAACGCGAGCGGGCCGAACTTGTCGCCCAGCGTGGCGGCGAACTGGTAACTTGGGAGCGTCTTGTCGGTGCCGTAAATGCTGTAGTCCTGCACGTTGGTCAGGACGCGGGCCGAGGCGGTCAGTTTGTCGGGCAGCCGCGTGGTGATGTTCACCGTCGTGCCGATGCCGTTGCCCGGATAAGCCGCCGAGAATGGCCCATACAGCACGTCGATGCGCTCGACCTCCTCGGGCGCGACCAGGGTCCAGCGGGGCGATCCGTTGCCGTTGTTGTTGGCGATGAACGCGGACAGCAGCACCCCGTCGGCATAGATGAGGCTGCGCGCCGAGGCACCGAGGCCGGACGTGCGGGTCGCGATCGGCGCAAAGTTGTCGCCGATGTGGCGTTTGCGGATGACCAGGCTGGGGGCGTACTTCAGCGCATCCTCGACACTGACCGCGTTGACTGTGGCGGCAATGCGGTCGGCGGTGACGGTAACGCGGGTGGCGGGCGGCAGGTCGATCCGGTCGTCGGCATGGTGGCCGGTGACGACGATCTCGGGATGGGGGTGGCCGTCAGCTTCATCAGCGTGGGCGGGGGCAGGAACAGTCGCGAGGGCGAGCGCAATCAGGCTCGCACCGAATACGGTTTTCATCTGGGCGGACTCCGTGTCCGTGAACGCAAGGCTGCGCGCGCCAAAACGGCACGTGCGGGTTGTGGTTCAGGCGGAGACGGGTGGTCCGGTGGACGGCGGCGGCGGGGCGGCAAGACCGTGGCCAACCGCGATTGCTTTGGTCAGCGGCTGGATAACAGGGGCGGTCGGGGCCAGCCGGGCGGCCAGCGCGACCGCCGCCGGTGTATCGACCGGGGCGGTCAGCGCGCCGTAAGGGCACGGGTCCTTGCCGTCGTGATCGCTGCTCTTCGGCCCGTCGCCCGGCTTGTGGCCCTGGTGCAGCTTGCCCGCGTCATCGACCCAGGCTTCGGCCGGACCGTCGCCCGAGCAGAGCATGATGGTCAGGCCGCCTTGCGTCGATACCGGCATCCAGCCCGACGGCACCAGCAGCTTGCCGCACAGCACGACGGCCAGCAGCAGGGCCGTGAACGCGCGCGAGTGGAAGGCCCCCTTCATCGACGGCGCGAATAAGCCGGTGGCAGCCGCCGCGCAACCGCTTTCGGTTCGGCAGCCGACGTGCCACAACGCCCATGATGAGCGGCGTTGATCTCTCTGCTCCGCCCTCGGTGCGGGTGGGGGCGTTCGTGCTTGTGGCGGTGCTGCACGTCCTGGCGGTCGTCGCGCTGATCCGCGCTTTCGCGCCCGATTTCGCCAACACGGCGGTGGCAACCGTAGTGGCGACGTTCACGGTAGCCGCCACCGCGCCCACCCCGACGCCGACCCCCGCACCGCCGCCCGCACCCAAGTCCGGGGCGGCAGCGGGCGCGGCCGGCGCGGCGGGCAAGCATGCGGTGCCGCGCGCGGTCATGGCACCCCAGCCCAGGCAGGACGTGCCCCACGTCACCATTGCCCCAGCGGCAGCCTCGACCGGCATCGCCAACAGTTCCGGCGCGCGCGATGCCGGAAGCGGGACCGGCGCGGGCGGGCAGGGCAGCGGCACCGGCAGCGGCGGTTCGGGCAACGGGCAGGGCGGGGGCGGCGGGAGCAAACCAGTCAAGATCGCCGGGGAGATTAATTCGGCGCGCGATTATCCGATCGCCTCGCGGGATTTGCGGATCGGTGACTATGTGGTGGTCTGGGTGACAGTGGGAACGGACGGCCGACCGACCGGTTGCCGGGTGAAGCGCCCAAGCCGCGACCCGCAGGCGGATGCAATCACGTGTCGGCTCGCCATTGAGAGGTTCCGGTTCAAGCCGGCGACCGGGCCGGTTGGGCAGCCGGTGGTTGCCACATTCGGGTGGCGACAACGCTGGTATTACCAGAATTGATCGCTGTATTCGCACATGCGGCATGATTTTAGGTAGTTCCGGAAAACACAGCGGCGCAATGCGGTAAGGCGCAACTTTCCTGCGACAGAACAGCCTGAGCCCGATGACTTTCTTTGCACGGCAATGAAACCGGAAGGCGGCGCGCGCGTTTGTTCTGGTGAATTTGCCTGGAACTGCGAGGACCCTTACCGATGACGCGCGAAGTGTTCCGCCCCTTCTTGCCTGCCTCTGAAGCTACCCGTTCCGAATTTTCCGGCCACGAATTTTCCGGCCCCGAACTGGCCGGAACGGCCGAGATTGTCTCGATCTTCGTTCCCGCTCGTGACAGCGCCGCTCCGGCGCCGCAGCGCATCGCCCTGATCGGCACGTACACCCCGCGCAAGTGCGGCATCGCGACGTTTACCGGCGACGTGGTCGAGCAATTCTCCCGGCATCGTCCCGAGATCGGCGTCGATGTCTACGCGCTCGACAACCCGGTTGCCCCGCTGGATTATTCAGGCGTGGCGCAAGTGATTGCGCAGGATTGGCTGGAAGACTATTTCAGCGCAGCGCGGCGGATCAACGAAAGCGGGGTCGATGCGGTCTGGCTGCAACACGAATACGGCATCTTCGGCGGAGAGGAAGGCCGGATGGTCTGCGATTTCGTCGATCGTCTGGCCGCGCCGCTGGTGCTGACGCTGCACACCGTGCTCGGTGACCCGTCATCCCGGCAGGAACAGATCTTGCGCCACCTGGTGAACCGCGCATCGCGGATCATGGTGATGTCGCGCCATGGCCGCGATCTGCTGATGTCGCGGTATGGCGCCAATCCCAAGCTGGTCGAGGTCATCCCGCACGGCGCGCCAGACCGGCCGTTCGGTCGCGGCGTGGAATTCAAGGCGGAACTGGGGCTGCAGGATCGCAACGTGCTGATGACGTTCGGTCTGCTCGGCCCGGGCAAGGGCATCGAGCGGGTGATCGAGGCACTGCCGGCCATCGTCGCGCGCCATCCCGGCACCGTGTACCGCATCGTCGGCGCGACCCATCCCAACACCCGCGCACGCGACGGCGAGAGTTATCGCGAGGGGCTGGTCGAACTCGCCCGGAAGCTCGGCGTCGAAGACTACATCCTGTGGGACAACCGCTTTCTGGGCAATGACGAACTGCTGGATCAGCTCGAGGCCTGCGACATCTACATCACTCCGTACCCGGGGCTGCAGCAGGCGACATCGGGTACGCTGTCCTACGCAGTCGCGCTCGGCAAGGCGGTGGTTTCGACGCCGTATGTCCACGCCCGGGAATTGCTCGGCGACGACGTGGGTGTATTGATCCCGCCCGGATCGAGCGACGCGATTGCCGACGCGGTGACCGGCCTGCTTGACCAGCGCGAGCGGCTGGTGGCGATGCAGCGGCGCGCCTATGCCAAGGGCCGCACCACGATCTGGCCGGTATTTGCAGATGCCACTGCGCGGCTGGTGGCCCGGGCCGTCGCCCCGGCGCCGCGTGACGTGCCACTGACCGCGCAGCCCGGGCTGTCCGG
>JANLUV010000132.1:0-10109 GCA_031363685.1 Alphaproteobacteria bacterium
ATCGCCGCGCCAGCGCCGATCCCGGCAAAGCCGTATTCAGTGATCGGGGTATCGATCACCCGCTTGGGTCCGAATTCTTCCAGCAGCCCCTGCGTGACCTTGTAGGCGCCCTGATACTCGGCAACTTCCTCGCCCATCACGAACACGCGGCTGTCGCGGCGCATTTCCTCGGCCATCGCATCGCGCAGGGCTTCGCGGACGGTGGCGGTCTTCATGTTCGTGCCGACCGGGACCTGCGGGTCCGCCGCCGGCTTGGCCGTGGGTGAGACAGTCGCAGCCTGGGCCGGAGCGTCCGCAGCAGGCGCTGCGGCGGCGGCGCGCGCAGCTGGGGCCGGAGCGCAAGCCTCGTCCTCATCAGACAGCGTGGCGATCACGGTGCCGACTTTCACCCCCTCGGCCCCCTCGGGGATCAGGATCTTGCCGAGCGTGCCTTCGTCCACGGCCTCGAATTCCATTGTCGCCTTGTCGGTCTCGATCTCGGCGATGATGTCGCCCGATTTGATCGTATCGCCTTCCTTGACCAGCCATTTGGCCAGCGTCCCTTCCTCCATCGTCGGGGAGAGCGCGGGCATTTTCAGTTCGATCGGCATCAGTAGCTCTCCACCAAGACGTCGGTGTACAGTTCCGCCGCAGCCGGTTCGGGCGAATTCTCGGCAAAACCGGCCGCAGCCGATACTTGTGCGCGGATTGCCTTGTCGATTTCCTTGAGCTTGTCCTCGCTCACCCCGCGCGCCAGCAGTTCGGCCTTGGCGGCCTCGATCGGATCGTGCTTGTCGCGCATTTCCTGCACTTCTTCGCGCGTGCGGTACTTGGCCGGGTCGGACATCGAGTGGCCGCGATAGCGATAGGTGTGCAGTTCCATCAGCACCGGGCCATTGCCGCCGCGCACATATTCCAGCGCGATTTCGGCGGCCGAGCGCACTTCGAGCACGTCCATCCCGTTGACGTCCATCCCCGGGATACGGAACGCCGTGCCACGCCGGTAGAAATGCGTTTCGGCCGAGCCGCGCTTGACCGCGGTGCCCATTGCGTAGCCGTTGTTCTCGACCACGAAGATGATCGGCAATTTCCACAGCGCGGCCATGTTGAAGGTTTCGTAGACCTGGCCCTGGTTCGATGCGCCATCACCGAAATAGGCGAGGCATACCCCGCCGTCCTCGCGGTACTTGTGGCCGAACGCGAGGCCCGCGCCCAGCGGCACCTGCGCGCCGACGATGCCGTGGCCGCCGTAGAATTTGTGCGCGGTCGAGAACATGTGCATCGACCCGCCCTTGCCGCGCGAAATGCCCGCCTCGCGCCCGGTCAGTTCGGCCATGATCACGTTGGGATCGATGCCATAGGCCAGCATGTGGCCATGATCGCGGTACCCGGTTATCACGCTGTCGTGCCCTTCGGTCAGCGCCGACTGCAGCCCGACCGCAACCGCTTCCTGCCCGATATACAGGTGGCAGAACCCGCCGATCAGGCCAAGGCCGTAAAGCTGGCCGGCGCGTTCCTCGAACCGGCGGATCAGCAGCATCTGTTCATAAAACTTGAGCAGCTGCGCATCGGTGGCGGGATAGCGCTTGCCGGCTTCGTGCGCTTCCTGCAGCGCGCGCAGTGTAGGCAGATCGTCGCCCCCGTCGTGTGCCGGGGATGCGGCAGCTGCCGGTGCTTTCGGCGGCGCCTTGGGCACAGCTGCGCGTTTGCTGGGGGACTTGGCCAAGGTTCTCTCCTGCAACAGTCTTTGGCAACGGTCGTTGGCACAGTGCTATCGGGACCGCCTGCCGCGCGCAAACGATCTAACTGGCTTTATAATTTTATTACGCGGTATTCGTATGTGGCTGGCTTTTTGTTACGGGCGCCGCAGCTCAGGCCGCTGTGGGCCGTATCACTTGATCAGCATCACCATTTCGTCGGCGTGGACGACGTTGAGATTGCTGCGCAGCAGTTCACCGGCAAGGTCCGGGTCGGCATGACGCGGATCGAGCAGCGCCACGCGGTTCTTCAGTTCATCGCGCTGCGCGGTCAGCCGCTGCACTTCCTGCCGGCGCTGATCGAGCTGGCGCATATTCTCGCTCCACGCGAGCAGCCCGCTTGGCCCGGCCAGCGCCCAGGCGCCCATCCCCAGCAACGACGCCAGCGCGACCACCTGGGTGATACTTTCCTTGGCTAGTTTCGGTTCTTTGTGAATGCGCTTCATGACTGCATTAAGAATCATAGATAGCCCCCCCTGACAAGGGGATTCTTGCGGAAAATCAGCGCGGTTCGGAAGAAATACCTCATCAACCCGGTAAACGCAGTTCCGGGCGCGCTCAGGCCGTGCGCTCAGGCCGTTTGAGGCTGGACCGGCGGATCCGCTCGTAATCGGCGAACAGCCGGGCGAAGTGATCCTCCATGGTCACTGGCAGCTCTGCATCACACGCCAGCGTGATGCCGCCCGTAAACAGGTCGATGATCGCCTGCGCTGCGGCCTGTGCGTTGCCGGCCTTGTAGCTGATCCCCGCCCCGCCCCGGGCATGATCGGATGCGCCGCCGCGATCGGGCACGATCACCGGCACGCCGCAGGCCCGCGCCTCGGCCGCAGCCATGCAGAAGGTTTCCGCTTCGCAGCCGTGGATCAGCGCGTCGGCGCTGGCGAGCAGGGCGGCAAACCGTTCGCGGTTCCGCTCAGGCGTGAGGATGTGGATGTGGGGATTGCCCATGATCTGGCCCTCGATCCGGCGCTTCTGCCGCCCGCCGCCCTGCAGGACCAGCCCGATCGGCAAGTTGCGACTGGCCGCCGCGACCGCATCGACCACCATCGGCCAGCGCTTTTCCGGGGAAAGCCGCCCCACGCCGATCAGCAGGTGCGCGCTTTCCGGCAGGTCGCACAGCGCCAGCAACTGCCGCCGCACCACCGGATCACGCCGCGCGGGCGTGAACAGCCCGGCCTCGATCCCCATCGGATGCAGCGCGGTATTGGCGACGCGGCCTTCGGCCAGCCGTTCCTGCAGTTCGCGGCTGGCGCAGACGATCATGTCGAATTCCTCGCCCAGATCGCGCAAGTGGGTCCAGAACATCTCGAACCGGCGGTCGATCGTCTCGCGGCTGAGCAGCGCGCCGAACCAGCGATAGGCATAGGCCGACAGCGGATCGGCATGCATGATCAGCGCGCGCGGCGCCGTGCCCGGCCAGCGCGCAACCATGCTGGCGCTGCGCCAGGGCGAGGACGCCTCGACGAAATCGGGCGCCTCGGCGCTGATCGTTTCGTGCAGCCGGGCCTCATCATCGAAATACCAGTACTTGCGGTCGAGCGGAAAGCGCGGCGCGGCGATCGTCACGATCTTCGCGCCGGGGCCGCGTTCGACCACCGCGTCCTCGTCGCCCGGCGCGATCACCACGATTTCGTGGCCGAGCCGGGGGCCGAGCACCAGTTTCTGCTCGATATAGGTCTTCACGCCCCCGCCCTGCGGCGACAGGAACGCGCAGACATCGACGATCTTCATGCCGCAGCCTGACGGGTCGGTGCGCAGATCCGAACTGGGGCGATGTTCATGCCCCGCCTGCTACAGCCCGGCGCCGGTATCGCGCAAGGGCTTCAGCAACCCGGAATCTAGCGCAAGGGCGACATGCCCAGCCCGCGCCGATAGTTCAGCACGATATCGATCCGGGTGGGACCGTTGCCGGCCACCGCGCGGGCCTTGGCCGCCTTGGGCTTGGACCAGCCGAGCTTAGGGTTGCCGGCAAAGCCAATGCCGTCCACCGTCCAGCCGAACTTGCGGTTGCTGTCGCGGTCATGCAGCACCGTCACGCTATAGGCCCCCGGCCCCGGCACGCGGATGCACAGTTCGGCGTCGCCGCTGGCGGGGACCGGAACTTCGACCCGGCGAAACGTCTTGCCGGCGTTGATCAGGATATTGTCGTCCTGCAGGAAATCGGCATCATTGGCCGGATAGACCTCGAGCTTGAGCACGCCGGTGCGGTCCTTCAGGCCGCCCACGCGGACCAGGAACGCCGAGCCCTGCTCACCCGCACTGCAGCGTCCTTCGGTTTTGCCCAGTTCGGGCGAGGTGTTCACAAATCCCTGGGCAAGCGTCATCGGCGCCAGAATCATGGCTGAACCGGCCAGTACTGTTGCGATCATCAAGCGTTCCTTCGCGACTCGATCAAGCCGACAAGACCGAAGACCACGCCGACCACGATGTTGCTCGCAAGAAAGATCGCCGCCATCATGGTCATGAGCGCGGCAATTTCAACATCATGGCCGAGGAGGAACACGGCAATCCCGGCAAATACCAGGTCCTTGTTCGGCAGCAGCGGCAGGCGCGAAACGAGCATCCGAAGAGTCGCCAGCACCAGCCACAGCCCAAGCGGAACCTGCGGAAGGACGAGATGCCACATCACGGCTGACAGCGTGATGAACAGGATTATGCGAACCACGTGAATGCCGGTGATGAACCACAACTCGCGCCGGTCGAGCGAAAACAGCTTCTTGCGCAGCACCAGGATCAGGCACGAAGTCAGCAGCACGACCCCGAGCGAGAGGAACACCGACTTCATCGGCATGCCCAGGTTGCCCGAGGCGACCAGCGGCCAGGCCACCACCAGCATGATCACCGTGGCGGCATTGCCGGTCAGCGCCGAGAGGATCGCGACGTCCTTGATCGCGCCGAACGGCGCCGAAGTCAGGTTCGCGCGGGCTCGAACCCAGGTGTAGAACTGGACTTCGCCGAGATAGCTCAGCAGCAGTTCGTTGCTGACCAGCTTGCGCAGCAGCGCGGCCATTCCGGAAAAGAACGGGATCGTCCACAGGCGGCGGAAAATGATCCACTCCGCCAGCGGCCCATGCAGGTAATAGGCGACGACCGCGAGCCAGAACAGCGGGTTGCGCGGCAACATCTGCTCAACCAAGTCAAGCCGCAGGCCGCGATAGGCAAACGCCGCGCTGACCACCAGCAGGACCGAAAAGGCCAGCCCGATCAGGCCGAACAGGCGCCGGTTGGCGAACCCGTCCTTGATCCCGACTGGCGGGACTACCGGCGTCGGGATCGCGGCGGCAGCGGATTCCTGATACATGGGTATGAGCCGCCTGCTACTCTCTGACGACATCGTGCCAGTATCTGGCCAACGTCATGGCCGGCCCTTGCACACCACGTGTTACAGGCCAGTGTTATCCCTGTTACCGCTTGGTCATTTATCGCGCGGCCACGTTTGCGCAAGCGCCAATGCGGCCAAGCAGTGCGCGGTATGCCGGGGCCGCCGCGGAAATCGTGAACCGGGCGGCCACCGCGCGCGCCTGATCCGGCGCGAACGACAAGGCGGAAAGGTCTGATAACGCCCGCGAAAGCGCAGCGGAATTGCCGCGCGGGACCAGAATGCCAAGCTGCCCACCGGCCAGAAGTTCGTGAATCCACGCGCTGCAATCGGTGGATATCACCGGCAGCCCCGCGGCCAGCGCCTCGATCACGACCGCGGGCAGGCCTTCATAGTCGGATGACAGCACCAGCGCCGCCGCCTCGGCAAAATACGGCGTCACGTCGCGGCAGTGCCCGGCAAAGGTGATCCGCCCGGCCACGCCGCAACTTTGCGCCAGCCGTTCGAGCCGCTCGCGCTCGGCCCCCTCGCCGCAGATCGTCAGCGTCCCGGCAAAACCTTCGGCCCCGGCCAGCGCGCGAATCATCAACTGCTGGTTCTTCTGCCCGGCCAGCCGCCCGACGGTCAGCAAGCGATTTCTTGCGCCGCCCTGATCGCGCGGGATCGCCGCCAGCCGCTCGAACTGGCCGGGGGCCAGCGCGGGATCCTCGATCACGCTGACCCGGTCCGGCGCCACCTTCATCAACCGCACGACTTCCGGCGCCAGCGCCGGCGCCAGCGCGACGAAATGATCGAGCAGCCGGCCCTGAATGCGCAGCCACAAGTGATAGAACGCCCGTGCCGGAGCTGGCAGGTCGGCCCGCTCCAGATCGTTGCTGAGCTTGAGCAGGACCGGCGGGCAGCGCTTGCCCAGCAGCAGTTTCATCGCCACGCCGACAATCGAATAGGTGTTGCCGGACGCGAAGATTACCCCGCCCCCCTGCTTCATGGGGTGCTTCAGCAGATAGCGCCACAGGCAGAAGATCATCCACGGCGTTTCCCAGCTCGCGGTCGGGATCGGGCTGGGCCGGACGCTGTAGGCAAGTTCCGGCGCAAGGTGGTCCATCGCCCCGTCACGGCGGCCGAGCACGATCCGCACGTCCGCCCCGTCCCGCTGCCACGCCTGCGCCAGATGAAGCGCAACCCGCTCCACCCCGCCCGGCTCGAAGCTGTGGATCGGGACGATTATCGTCATCAGGCGGATTGGTCCGCCAGCAGCTCGCCATAGCGCCCGGCGCGGCGCTGGCGGGCGAACCGGCGCATCGTCCGCTCGATCGAATCGAGCAGCGCCGGAACGCCGGTATCGCCCGGGTGAACCGCGATCCGCGTGACTTCCAGCCCGTGCAGAAAACTGCGCGCCAGCGCCGCGACCGCCAGCGAACTGAGCTGGCGCGGGCGGCTGCGGCTGGCCCAGGTGATCACCGGCCCGCTCGCCAGCGTCTCGTCCGTCCGGGCATTCCACACCCGCATGTGATCTTCGGCCAGCGCAAAGCCGCCGGCCCGCAGCGCCGCCATCGCGCCGGGGCCGTACAGCCACGCCGGGGCGATGAACCCCGCCGCCGGCCGCCCGATCGCATCCTCGATCAGTGCTTTACCATCGGCCATGCGCCGCGCTGCCTCGGCTTCGGGCAGGCCAAGGAACTCCCCTTCACCCGCCGTCATGTGCCGGGCCTTGAAGCTGGCCAGCCCATCATGCTCGGCCAGGTCCTTGTGGAACCAGCCGTGGACGAACATCTCGATGCCCTGATCGGCCCAGCCGCGCAGCCGCGCGCGGAACGCCGCCGCCTCGCCCAGCGGGGCCAGCCCCCAGTGATCGGGCACCACCAGCATCGCGAACTTAGGCCCGCCCAGCACCCCGCCCAGCAGGTCGGCCAGCCGGTCCACCTCGGTTTCGAAGCGCGGGCCGACATCGTGGATCGAGGCGAGTAGCAGCTTGCTCATGGCCATAGCTCGCTCATCGTTGGCGCGGGGCCGCTCCGGCAAAGCGCCAGCGCAGCGTTTCACCCGCCAGCCACGGCACGATCTCGCCCCCGCCGATCGCCAGCCGCGCCGGGACTTGGTTGGCGACGCGTTCGAGCATCACCTGCCCCTCGTTCAGCGGCAGGCCGTAGAAGCGCGGGCCGAACTCCGACGCAAAGCCTTCCAGCTTGTCGAGCGCGCCTTCTTCTTCGAACACGGTGGCATAGGATTCCAGCGCATGCGGAGCGTTGAAGATGCCCGCGCAGCCGCAGCCCGATTCCTTGGCCTGCACCAGATGCGGCGCGGTGTCGGTGCCGAGGAAGAACTTTGGATTGCCCGATGTGGCCGCCCGGCGCAGCGCCAGCCGATGCTGCTCGCGCTTGGCCACCGGCAGGCAATAGGCGTGCGGGCGCAGGCCCCCGGCGAACATCGCGTTGCGGTTGATGGTCAGGTGATGGCAGGTGATCGTCGCCGCCACGTTCGGCCCGGCGGCGGTCACGAAGTCGACCGCCTCGGTCGTGGTGATATGCTCGAACACCACTTTCAGCGCCGGAAAATCGCGCAACGTCGGCTGCAGCACGCGCTCGATGAACACCGCCTCGCGGTCGAAGATATCGATGGCCGGATCGGTCACTTCGCCGTGGACCAGCAGCGGCATCCCGATGTCCTGCAGCTTGTCCAGCACCGGATAAATGTTGCGGATATCGGTCACGCCGTGCGCGGAATTGGTGGTGGCGTGGGCGGGGTAGAGCTTGCACGCCGTCAGGATGCCGAACGCGAACCCGGCAGCGACGTCCTCGGGATCGGTGCTGTCGGTAAGGTACAGCACCATCAGCGGCTGGAACGTGCTGCCACTCGGCAAGGCGGCCATGATCCGCTGGCGATAGGCGGCGGCATCGGCCGTGGTCGCGATCGGCGGCGACAGGTTGGGCATGACGATCGCCCGGCCGAACTGCCGCGCGGTCCACCCCAGCACATCGGCCAGCAGCGGCCCGTCGCGCAAGTGGACATGCCAGTCATCGGGCTGGCGGATCGTGATACTGTCAGTCATGCGGCCCTGCTGTAAAAGAAGGCCGGGCATAGCGGATCAATATGCCGACGGAAACCTCTGTCGACAGTTCAGTCAGACCCGGTCGAGTCCGACCCCGTTCGGTCCAATCGGGTCTTGCGGCGAAAGTCGAACCGGATTTTCACCCACTCGCCGATCATCGCCTTGCCTCCGTTCCGGGGCGGGCGGACCAGGAACTGCCACGCCGCCTGCCGCAAGGCGCGCGAGAGGCCCGATCCGCGCGGCGATTCGTCCAGTTCGCGGCAATCCTCGACATGGTAGTGCTCGATCGTCCGGCACGCGATCACCGCCCATTGCCCCGGCGCGCCGCTGCCCGGGGGGAAATAGCCCGCGAGTTCGGCGTTGGTCGGCTCGCGGTACCATTCCGCATTGTACAATCGCCCGCCGCCCGGCGCCTGCCCCGCCCCGTCCGCCGCGCTGCCGTCACCAGCCTGCGCCGCGTTGCCCGGGGCGCCCTGCCGCCGGGCCATCTTCGAAATATCGGCGGCGGCGAATTCCGCACGGGTCAGCGGGATCAGGTTAAGCAGCGGCGGTGGCGGGACGTTTGGCACCGGAATCGGCGGCGGGGTGACCGGCCGCACCTGCGGCGCCTGCGCGCTGGCCTTGGTGAGCGCCTTCTTCTGGGCCTTTTCGGTCGCCTGTTTCTCTGCCGGCGCAATCGTGACTGCGACCAGGTTGCCCACCCGGCCGGGACCGGGGCCGCCCATCATCCCCATCCTGACCAGCATCAGGATCATCAAGCCGATCAGGGCGAGCGAAAGCGCCGCCGAAACCGCCCGGCTGCGGAACGAACCCTGATAACGATAGGCAGTCGGCTGGAATTCGGGGGACCGCATCGGGCGGGTGCCTACACATCGCAGCGCCGGCCGCCAACCGAATCAATGTCGCGAAATGTTTACCGAGCCGGATGGAACCGGATCGCGGCACCTCCGCCCCGCGCCAGCCGCACGGGCAGCGGATGCACGTTGGCGGTCACGCCATAGACCCGATTGTTCTGCAATATGGGTCAAAGCATCGGCTAAATCCGATTTTCATTTTGTTTCACAAAGCTAATATGGTGCTAAAGCTCGGCTGACCAGGTCGACTTGAGCCAAGCCAAGGAACGCGCCATGCTGAACCCCGATAATGAATTCATCATTGATGCTGTTGCCCACGCTTACAACCTTTCGCCAAGCAATTATGCGGACGTAGCCTCCGCCCATCCGATTTCGGAACTGACCTATCAGATTGGCGGAAAAGGCTCACCCCAGGCAGAATATGATGTCCCGCATGACGTCTATCTTGACGACTGGAAACCCGAAGACATTGCCAATGTGCTGTTCAAGGAAACGGCAACCGATATGGCAGTTGCGCACACATTGCCGCTTTATTGTTTTAAGGACGGGTTTTGCTCGATTGAAAAATCAGCCGAATTTGTTCAGCGCTGGCCAAACCGTTTCCGTGCCTATGCCGCCGTTGATCCGTTGCGCAGCGATTGGGCTGAATCGCTTGATCGCCAGGTCGAATTGTTCAAGCCTATTGGCCTCAAAGTATATCCGACGAGCTGGAATGGCTCGACCATTTCGCAATGGCAGATGAATGATCCCAAGATCGCTTATCCGGTGTACGAGCGCGCAATGAAACACGGCATCAAGGTGATCGCCGTTCACAAGGCGGTACCACTTGGCCCGGTCGTAGCGGAAAATGCTTTCAATCCTGGTGATCTGGAAGGCGCGGCGGGCAATTTTGCTGAGCTTGCATTCGAAATTGTTCATGGCGGCATCGCGTTCAGCGAAGAGACCGGCTGGTTGCTGGCGCGCTTTGCTAACATCTACATCAATCTCGAGGTTTCCAACATCATCCTTGAACGGCGGCCGCGCACCTTCAGCAAAATGCTGATGGATTTGCTGAAAGTGGGTGGGATGGACATGCTTGATCGCTTCGTCTGGGCGACCGGCTGTTCGCTGTCGCTCCGGCGGGCGTCGATCGTCGCATTTTGCCGCTATGT
>JANLUV010000058.1:0-3331 GCA_031363685.1 Alphaproteobacteria bacterium
ACCAACTACCAGGCCGCCCGCAACGACATCGCGGTGTTGGAGGCGCAGATCGCGCAGGACCGCAACGCGCTCAACCTGCTGGTCGCGCATGCCGGGGGCGGACTGGACGCGCGGCCCGGGCGCGTGATCGTCGGCCGCCCGGTGACGTATGCCGGATCGCGCCCCGATGAAACGCTGGCACGGCAGCGCTATGACCTGATGTTCGCCGGCTTCGCGCCGGACATCCACTATGTCTACGAGCCGCTGGGCGCCGCGTTCAGCTATGCCTCGCGGCTGACCGAACCGGCGACGCTGCTGGTGGCCGATTTTGGCGGCGGGACCAGCGACTTTTCGGTGGTGAGCGTGGCCGAACCGGGAGCGAAACGGCGCTGCGTGCCGCTGAGTTCGGCGGGCGTGGGCATCGCGGGCGACCGGTTCGACGCGCGGATCGTCGATCACCTGGTGTTGCCGCTGCTGGGCAAGGGCGGCGCCTATCGTTCGTTCGACAAGGTGCTCGAGATTCCCGGCGGGTTCTTCAACGATTTTGCCGACTGGTCGAAACTGGCGCTGATGCGCAACCGCCGCACGCTGGGCGAACTGGCACGCCTGCAGCGCAGCGCGGTCGATCCCGACGCGATCGGGCGGATGATCGCGATTGTCGAACACGAGCTGGGTTACCTGCTGTACGAGGCGGTCGGCCAGCTCAAGCGCACACTGTCGAGCGAGGACCGTGCCGGGTTCCACTTTACCGGAGCGGGCATGGCGATCGAAGCCGAAGTGACCCGCGCCGAGTTCGAAAGCTGGATCGCCAAAGACCTGCGCCGGATCGAAGCCTGCATCGATGAGGCGCTGGCCAAGGCCGGGCTGACGGCGGCGGCGATCGACCGGGTGTTCCTGACCGGCGGTTCCTCGCTGATTCCCGCGATCCGAAACATCTTCCTCCGGCGGTTCGGCGCGGAGCGGATCGCCAGCGGCGGCGAACTGACCTCGATCGCGCACGGGCTGGCGCTGATCGGCGAGGAAGAGAACATTCTTGACTGGGTGGCTTGATCGCCGGCCCGGATCCAAGGCAAATCAAAGCGGTTGATGCCGCACGATTCCGCAGTTTGCGGAATCGCCGAACACGTAAGGTAGCCCATGCTCACGATCCCCTGGGACCAGCCCGCGACGCTGATCGACCTGGACGGCAAGACCCCGAACATCGGGACCATCCGCGACTGCGCGATGCATTTCGCGCTGTTCACGCCGGCCGCCAAGGCGCAGGCGCGTATCCTGCTGACCCGGCCGGTTCACCGCGAAGGCCGCAAGACGCGGACCTGGCTGCTCGATCCGCACGAGATCGCACTGCTGGCACAGCGGCTGCAGGACGAGGAATGAACCCTCCGACGCGCGATTCCGAGCTGCCGTGGCGGGTGGCGGCGCTGTACCAATTCGCGCCGTTCGGCGACTGCGCGGGGCTGCGCGAGCCGCTGGCCGCGCTGTGTCGCCGGCTGGGGATCAAGGGCACGCTGCTGCTGGCCCGCGAAGGGATCAACGGCACCATTGCCGGAACCCCCGAAGCGATCGACGCGGTGCTGGCGCATGTCCGCGCCCTGCCCGGCTGCGCCGACATCGAGGTCAAGCTGGCGGGCGCGGCGCAGATGCCGTTTCACCGGATGAAGGTGCGGATCAAGCCGGAAATCGTGACAATGGGCGAGCCGGACATCGATCCGCTCGCCAGCGTCGGCCACTATGTCGCGCCGGAGGACTGGAACGCGCTGATTTCAGAGGCCGGCACGATCCTGATCGATACGCGCAACGATTACGAAGTGGCGGTGGGCACCTTTACCGGAGCGATCGATCCCCGGACGCGCAGCTTCCGCGATTTTCCGGCGTGGTTCCGGGCCGAGCGGGCGCGGCTATTGGGGAACGGCGCCGCGCCGCCCAAAGTCGCGATGTTCTGCACCGGCGGGATCCGCTGCGAAAAATCGACCGCGTTCCTGAAGGCCGAAGGCGTGGATAAGGTCTATCACCTGCGCGGCGGCATCCTCAAATACCTTGAGACGATTCCGGCCGACGAAAGCCTGTGGCAAGGTGAATGCTTCGTGTTCGACCAGCGCGTCACGGTGGCGCATGGGCTGGTGCCGGGCACACACGCGCTGTGCCATGCCTGCCGCCGGCCGGTCAGCCCGGAGCAGCTGGCATCTGCGCTGTTCGAACCCGGGGTGAGCTGCCCGGCGTGTCATGGCGAACGGAGCGACGAGCAACGTGCCGGTTACCGTGAACGCGCCCGGCAGGAGGAACTGGCCGCCGCGCGCGGGACCGTCCATGTCGGGTCCACGCGCGCTGAGGCTGACTGATGATCGTCAGACGCGATCTTTCGGCTTTGCCATCAAGGTGTTGACGGGAAAGGCGGATGCGCCCGCGATGGCCGCACCCGGCTTGGCCTTGGCGGCCTTGGGTTTGCGAATTTCCTTCGAGGTGCGTTTCTGCGACTTGGCCATGGTGGGACCCTTTACGTCATCAAGCGGGGGCACGACGCGTCCCTCGGTCACAGGATGCTTGGCAAACATGGTCCCGATGATCGCCGGGCTGTAGCACCCTTCCCCATGGCGGGCGCATGAATTCGCCCCCGCTGACGCGGCGACGGCCATGTCCGTTCAGTTCAGCCCGCCGCCAAGCGCGCGATAGAGGCCGACGAGGTTGGTCGCCCGATTGAGCCGGGTGGTGACCAGATCACGGCGCGCGCCATAGGCGGTGCGCTGCGCATCCAGCGTGGTCAGGAACGATTCGACCCCGGCCCGGTAGCGCGCATCCGTGAGGCGCCCTGCGACCACGGCGGAATCGGCCCGGGCGGACCGCGCGCTGACCTGTTCGTCGATCGTCCCGCGCGTCGCCAGCGCGTCGGCGACGTCGCGGAAGGCGGCTTGCAGCACCTTTTCGTAAGTCGCGACGGCGCCTTGCTGGCGCGCTTTGGCGGCCGCGAGATTGCCCGAGCCCCGTCCGAAATTGAGGATCGGCAGGGTTGCGGCGGGCGCGACCGACCATGCTTCGCTGTTCGATCCGAACAGGCCGGACAACGCGTTACTGATCGTGCCGAAGCTGGCGGTGAGCGAGATCGTCGGGAACATCGCGGCGCGGGCGGCGCCGATATTGGCGCTTTCGGCGATCAGTTGGTGTTCGGCCTGCTGCACATCGGGGCGGCGCAGCAGCACTTCGGAACTGAGACCAGCGGGCAGTTGCGCCAGCGTATGGTTGTCCGCGCCCAGCGCGGCGGGGAGCAGCGGATCGCCGACGGTGGCTCCGACCAGCAGGTTGAGCGCGTTGCGGTCCTGCGCGATCTGCGCCTCCAACACCGCGATGTCGTTGCGGG
>JANLUV010000156.1:0-2066 GCA_031363685.1 Alphaproteobacteria bacterium
CCGACCGGCGCCGATGACCGCGCCCCCAGGCGGCCGGACCTCCGTTTCCGACCTCATCCCGGGGCTTGTCCTGGCTTCCGCTTCGCCGCGCCGCCGCGAACTGATCGCGCGGCTGGGGATCGTGCCGTTGCGTATTGCCGCTGCCGATATCGACGAAACCCCGGCGAAAGCCGAACTCCCGCGCGACTATGCCCGCCGCATGGCCCGGGAAAAGGCGCTGGCCGTACCCGCCGATGACGGCCATGTGCTGGCCGGGGACACCGTGGTTGCCGCCGGCCGCCGCATTCTGCCCAAGGCCGAGGACGAGGCCACCGCGCGGCGCTGCCTTGAACTGCTGTCGGGCCGCCGCCACCGGGTGCTGTCCGCGATCGCGCTGCGTTCACCCGATGGCACGTTGCGCGAAAAGCTGTCCGAAACCATCGTCCGCTTCAAGCCGCTCAGCGAGGCTGAAATCGCGGCCTATCTGGCGGGGGGCGAATGGCACGGCAAGGCCGGCGGATATGCCATCCAGGGCAGCGCCGAGGGCCTGATCGCGTGGATTTCCGGCAGCCACTCTGGCGTGGTCGGCCTGCCGCTTTACGAAACCCGCGCCGTGCTGCGCGCGGCTGGATTCGCCATTGCCTGAGGGCCGGCTGCCTGAGGGGTCGCTGCCTAAAGGGTGGCTGGTCGAGGAAGGGATCGCCGAACACCGCGCGATCCTGCTCGACCACGATCAGATCATCGCCGCCCGGCTGGACTGGCCCGGCGCGCTGGCGGCCGGAGAGGTCGCCGATGCCGTGCTGGTGGCGCGCGCCGCCGGATCGAAGCGCGGCACCGCGCGGTTTCCCTGCGGCACCGAAGTGCTGGTCGACGCCCTCCCGCACGAGGCGGCAGAAGGCGCACCGATCCGCCTGATCGTCACCCGCGCCGCGCTGGCCGAACAGGGCCGTCTCAAGCGCGCGCAGGCCCGCCCGACCACGCTGGCGCCCCGCCCCGCCCCGCCTTTGGCGGAACGCCTTGCCGCCGAAGGCCATCCGGTGAAAAAAGTCCGCCGCTTCCCCGGCGCCGACTGGGACGAACTGTACGCCGACGCATGGACCGCCGAGACCGCGTTTCCCGGCGGTGCGCTGACCATTTCACCCACCCCGGGGATGACCGTGATCGACGTGGACGGCACCCTGCCCCCAGCGGCGCTGGCCCGCGCCGCCGCAGTCGCCGCCGGGCAGGCGATCCGCCGGTTCGATCTGGCCGGATCGATCGGCATCGATTTTCCGACCTTGTCCGACAATGCAGATCGCCGCGCGGTCGACGATGCGCTGGCCGCCACGCTGGGCGACTGGCCGCACGAACGGACCGCCATGAACGGGTTCGGCCTCGTTCAGATCGTCGCCCGGCTGGAGCGTCCTTCGCTGGTCGCGCGGCTTGCCCGTGATCGCGCGGGCGCGGGTGTGCGCCTGCTGTTGCGCCGCGCCGAGGGAGTGACCGAGCCCGGCCAGCTGCTGCTGGTCGCCCACCCCGCCGTGCGCGCCGCCTGCCTGCCGGAATGGGACGCCGAGCTCGCCCGGCGGACCGGACGGACGCTGCACTGGCGCACCGATTCCGCCCTTGCACTCGACGCCGGCTTCGCGCAGGCGCTCGTCCCATGACCGCGACGACGAAGAAATGCCCGATGTGCCGCAAGCCGCGCGTCGCCGAACACGCCCCGTTCTGCTCGGTCCGCTGCAAGGATCGCGACCTGCTGCAGTGGCTGCAGGACGGCTATGCCCTGCCCGGCCCACCCGCCGACCCTGACGGTGCGGCCGATCCCGAAAACGAGGGCGAACGGTAACTTTCGCCGACTTTTTCGTCTTGCCAAGCGTGCCCGCCTTCGCCATAGGCGCGCTTCCAATCGCTCGCCGGTCCGTGGGGCGGTCGCAGCAGCGATGCCCGGGTAGCTCAGTTGGTAGAGCACATGACTGAAAATCATGGTGTCGGCGGTTCGACTCCGTCCCCGGGCACCATTTGCCTGATCGCCACTGGTCGCCAAAGCTTGCAAAACCCGCAGAAATCTGCCAAAAACTAGGTCGGCTCAACCGCCGATGCCCGCC
>JANLUV010000216.1:0-3491 GCA_031363685.1 Alphaproteobacteria bacterium
CGCGGCGTGAACGGTGAGATCGTCTATTCCTATGCGCGCGAGCGGCGCGTGCAACTGCGCTTCGTCGATTACCCCAGACCGGTGGTCAACGCATTCCTGTCGGCCGAGGACAAGACCTTCTGGAGCCATGGCGGGATCGACTACCTTGGCGTTGCCAGCGCGGTGTTTGATTATGCGACCAAGTTAGGTTCGGGTGAGCGCGCGCGCGGCGGATCGACCATTACCCAGCAGGTGGCCAAGAACATCCTGATCGGTAACGAATATTCGGTGACGCGCAAGCTTAAGGAAATGATCCTGGCGCGGCGCATCGAAGGCGTGCTGAACAAGCAGCAAATCCTGGAGCTGTACCTCAACGAAATTCCGCTGGGCCGGCAGAGCTTTGGCGTGCAGGCCGCTTCGCAGGCCTATTTCGGCAAGGATGTCGACCAGTTGCAGCGGCACGAGGCAGCGTTCCTGGCGATCCTGCCCAAGGCACCGGAAACCTATGGCCGGGCCAAGAATGTCGACAAGGCCTTGACCCGGCGCAACTGGGTGCTGGATCAGATGGTCAACAACAACTGGGCCACCGCAGCCGAAGCGGAACAGGCCAAGGCGCAGCCGCTGGGCCTGATCCCGCGCCGGGTGGAAAGCTATGACCCCGCCGTGGGCTACTATGTCGAAGAAGTGCGCCGCCGCCTGATCGACAAGTACGGCGAGAATGCCGAGACCGGTCCCTATAGCGTTTACGCCGGGGGGCTGTGGGTGCGCACTTCGCTCGATCCGATGCTGCAGAAGGCGGCGCAGGATGCGCTGCGCGGCGGGTTGCTGCGCTATGCTGCGGGCAAGGAGTGGCACGGACCGCTGCAACATCTGAACGTGGATAACAGCACCTGGCACGGCCAGCTAGTCGCCAGCAACCTGTCGATCCACTATGCCGACTGGCGGGTGGGCGTGGTGGTTAGCCGTAGCGGGGCCAGCGCGACGATCGGCTTTCCCGACGGTTCGACCGCGCCGCTGACCAGCCTGCCGGACCCGCTCAAGCAAGGCGATGTGATCGCCGCAGCGCCTGCGGGTAACGTCTGGGCGGTGCGGACGGTGCCCGAGGTTTCGGGCGGCATGGTGGTGGAAAGCCCGCGTAGCGGGCGGGTGCTGGCGATGGCGGGCGGGTTCGACGCAGGGCTGGGCTCGTTCAACCGGGCAACCCAGGCCGAACGCCAGCCGGGTTCAACAATCAAGCCGTTCGTCTATGGCACCGCGCTGGATTACGGGATGACCCCCGCGACGATGGTGCCGGACCAGACCTTCTGCGTCTATCAGGGCGCCGGGCTGGGCCAGAAATGCTTCCGGAACTTTGACATGCGCGGCAGCGGCGGGGTTCACACGATGCGCTGGGGGCTGGAGCAATCGCGCAACCTGATGACCGTGCACATCGCCAACGATACCGGCATGGACCGCGTGGTGCGCATGATCGACCGGGTGGGCATCGGCAAGTACGAGCCGTACCTGTCCTTTGCACTGGGCGCGGGCGATACAACCGTGGCGCAGATGGTCAACGCCTATGCGGCGCTGGCCAACCACGGATTGCAATACAGCCAATCGATGATCGACTATGTTCAGGACCGCAGCGGCAAGGTGATCTGGCGCGCCGACGCGCGGCGGTGCACCGGTTGCAGCATGGCCGAATGGGACGGCACGCCGATGCCCCGCCTGGCAGCGCGCGGCAAGCAGGTGATGGACGCGCGAACCGCCTATCAGGTTGTCCACATGCTGGAAGGCGTGGTCCAGCGCGGTACGGCGGTGAGGCTGCGCGATCTTGGCCTGCCGCTGTTCGGCAAGACCGGGACGACTTCGGGACCGACCAACGTGTGGTTCGTCGGCGGATCGCCGGATATCGTCGGCGGGGTCTACCTTGGCTATGACCAGCCGCGTTCGCTGGGCGGTTATGCGCAAGGCGGCACGTTTGCGGCGCCGATCTTCAAGCAATTTGTCCAGGCCACCCGCGCGCGCTGGAGCCACACCCCGTTTACCGCGCCGGCCGGCATCCGCATGGTCAAGGTCGATCGTGCGACCGGCAAGCGCGTGTTCGCGGGTGAGCCGAGCGAGGATCCCAAGTCGGCGATCATCTGGGAAGCGTTCAAGCCCGACACCGAACCGTCGCGCGTGACCAGCCAGGACCAGCGTTCCGCCGAGCGCGATGCGATCATGAGTGCGATCCGCAAGCTGCGTGCGGCGCAGACCCGGCAGCCGGACGAGAGCGCCAACGAGGCGGCGGGCGCGGACTTCGTCGAACAGCAGGGCGGGGTTTATTGAGGCTGGCGCTGGGCTGGGGTTTGGGGCTAGCGTTAGCGCGGGGCCTTCGACACGCTCGGGCTGAGCGGAGGTTATATGACATACCCAAGGCCCGCTCAGCCCGAGCCGGTCGAAGCCCACGCGCCCACAGTCGGACTGGACGCAACCCCAAAACCGCGCCAAACTCATCGGATGGTTCGCCCTTTTCTCGCTCCGCTCGCGGCGCTGTGTGCGCTGGTTGCCGCCGCCGCCCAGGCCGAATTGCCGGTGGGAGCACAGGCGCCCGCCTTTGCCACGCAAGGCGCGATCGCCGGCAAGCCGTTCGGGTTCGATCTGAATGCGGCGCTGCGGCGCGGGCCGGTGGTGCTGTATTTCTTCCCCAAGGCGTTCACGGCCGGCTGCACGCAGGAGGCGCACGCCTTTGCCGAGGCGAGCGACCGGTTCCGTGCGGCCGGGGCGACGATTGTCGGCATGTCGAACGACGGATTGCCGGCGTTGCTCAAGTTTTCGGTGTCGGATTGCCGCAACAAGTTCGCGGTGGCATCTGCCACGCCGGCGATCGTGACGGCGTATGATGTCGATCTGAAACAGGGCGGGGTGTCCACCGGCCTGACCAAGCGCACCAGCTATGTGATCGCGCGCGCTCGCCGGATCGTGCTGGTCCATTCGGACATGGATTATCGCGATCACGTGAAGCTGACGCTGGCGGCGGTGCAGAGGCTGCGCGGGAAGTAGGGTTTTCGCCGGGCCGCCATCGGCGCGGGTGCATCGACAGGTTCGGCATGAGCGGCCTTGGTGAACCGGGTCAGGTGCAGACTGATCCCTTTTGCAAGTCCCGGTTCGCTTCACCACCTTTACAAACCACCCCGCGCCGCTAAGCGGGCCGCTCGGAATTTTCGGAGTTTACTGTCATGCGTGCCGAAGGGCAGGCTCATATCGACCGGATCGAAGCGGCGCTGGCCCTCGTCCGCAAGTTCCTCGACTGGGACCGCGCGCTGCGCCGGCTCGATGAGCTGAACGCGCGCGTTGAAGACCCGAAGCTGTGGGACAATCCCAAGGACGCCGAAGTCGTGATGCGCGAGCGGCGGCGGCTGGAAGCCTCGGTCGGTGCGGTGAACCAGATCGGGCAGGAAATGGCCGACGCGATCGAGTTCGTCGAACTGGGTGAAGCCGAGGGTGATGAGGAAACGGTGAACGAGGGGCTGGCGAGCCTGGCGGCGCTG
>JANLUV010000393.1:0-6865 GCA_031363685.1 Alphaproteobacteria bacterium
AAGCCAGCGCCCGCATTGCCCGGCTCGATCTCGCCGCGGCCGTCCAGCGCGCCTATATCGATATCCAGATCGCCGATTTTACCGCCCGGATCAGCGCGGAACGGCTTGAGACCGAAACCGGGATGCAGCGCGAGACGCTGCGGCGGGTGCGCGGCTACAAGGATCCGTTGTTCGTCGAGACACGGGCGGCAGCGCGTGTCGCTCAGGCCAGGTTGGCCCGCGATGAAGCGCAGACCCGGCTTGCAAACGCCCGCAATCTCCTTGCCTCCTTCTGGGCTGGTGCAGGTGCCGATCTGCAACTGGCGGACGGTCTCAGTCTGACAAATGCCAGTGCGATGACTGTTGCTGCGGCCGATCAGGCCTTGCGCGACGCCGAAATCGCCCGTGCGCGGGCAGGGGTCGTGGTCGAACAGAGCCGAGCCACGCGCGACTATACCTTATCGGGCGGCGCCCGCTATCTGCGCGGCACCGGCGATGTCGCGCTCCTGGCGGGGGTCACCATCCCGCTGGGGCGGTTCGACCGCAACCAGGGCAATATCGAACGGGCACAGGCCGAACGTCAGCGGATGGAGTTCCTGGCCGAGGCAGGCCGTCTCGAACGGCTGCGCCGACTGGCCTCGCTCAGGGCTGATGCCGATGCTGCCCGCACCCGCGCCGATGCGATCATGGCGGAAGTCTATCCGCGCACGGTCCGCACGCTGGAGCAGGTGCGCGAAGGCTATAATCGCGGCGGGTTCAACTTCCGCGACATGCAGGATGCCGCCGATGCGATCGTGGCAGTGCAGGACCAGTGGCTCGATGCCATCACCCGCTTTCGCGATACCCAGACAGAAATTGATCGGCTGACGGGGCGCTTTGACGCCACCGCGCCGATGGAGACGAACCCATGAAGAGTCACCGGCACCTTGGCGCGATTGCCGCGCTTTTTGTTCTCGTTCCGCTCACGGCCTGCGGCAGCGGCGCACCGGAAAGCGCCGAACATGGCAATGAACCAACCCACGGGGAGCCTGAAAAGGGACCGCATGGCGGGCGGATGGTCAAGCACGGCAGCTTCTCCGCCGAAGTGACGATCTTCGAGGACGGGCAGGAGCCGCAGTTCCGCGTCTATCCCATGCTGGATGGCACGGCGGTTGATCCCAAGGTGGCGCAACTGACCATGACACTCAAGCGGCTGGGCGGAGAGGTCAACCGTTTCGCCTTCAAACCGGAGAAGGACTATCTCGCCGGGCAGGGCGTGGTCAAGGAACCGCACAGCTTCGATGTCGAACTGGTCGCAGTTGCCGGCGGCAAGCAGCATGTTGCGCGTTGGTCCAGCCCCGAAGGCCGCACGCGGATCGCTGCCGCTGCCGCCAAAGCGGGCGGGATCGAGGTCGCCATTGCCGGCCCGGCCACCATCGGCGAGATGCGCGAACTGTCCGGGACGGTCCAACTGGCGACGACTGCCCGATCCGAAATCCGGGGTCAGTTTCCCGGTCGCATTGTCAGCGTATCCAAGAACGTCGGCGACTATGTCCGGCGCGGAGAATTGCTGGCGCGGATCGAATCCAGCGAGAGCCTGCAAACTTATCCGGTCTATTCCACGGCCAGCGGCGTCATTGCCGAACGCAATGGCAATCCCGGCGACGTGACCTTTGACCGCGCCCTCTATGTGATCACCGATCCGGCCCAAACCACGGTGGTGTTCAACATATTCCCCAAGGATCTGGGCGCGATCCAGCCCGGCCAATCGGTGTCGATCGAGGCGCTGGATGGAACCGTCATCGCCCAGACGCGGCTTGGCGACTATCTGCCCGAAGGCAATGCCGCGGCCGGGACCGCGCTGATGCGCGCCGCCGTACCCAATCGGGGAGGACGCCTGCGCACCGGCATGGCGTTGCGGGGCAAGGTGATCATCAACGCGGTTCAGGTGCCGTTGGCAGTCCGCACCGAAGCCTTGCAGAGCTTCCGCGACTTCACCGTCGTCTTCGCCAATTATGGCGAGGAGTACGAGGTGCGGATGCTCCGGCTGGGGCGGCGCACCCCGGAATGGACCGAAGTGGTTTCGGGCATCGCGCCTGGCACGCCCTATGCCGCCAAAGGCTCGTTCCTCATTCGCGCCGACATCGAGAAGTCCGGCGCGAGCCATGATCACTGAGCGGGAAGGACAGTAACATGCTTGCCCGCATCATCGGCTTTTCGATCCGCCAGCACTGGTTTGTTCTGGCAGTTGTCGCCCTGCTTTGCGCGCTGGGCGTGTGGAGCGCCACCAAGCTGCCCATCGATGCCGTCCCCGACATCACCAATGTCCAGGTACAGATCAACACCGAGGCCGAAGGCTTCTCGCCGCTGGAATCGGAACAGCGCATCACCGTCCCGATCGAGACGGCCATCGCGGGCTTGCCCAAGCTGTCCTACACGCGCTCGGTCTCGCGCTACGGGCTGAGCCAGATCACAGTGGTGTTCGCGGACGGAACCGACATCTATTTCGCGCGCCAGCTGGTCAACGAGCGCATCCAGGCCGCAAAATCTGAGCTGCCGCCGGGGATAGAGCCCCAAATGGGGCCGATCTCGACCGGGCTTGGCGAGATATTCATGTATGCCATCGAGCCCAAGCCGGGTGCTCGCAAGCCCGATGGCAGCGAATGGACTGCAACCGACCTGCGCACGCTGAGCGACTGGGTGGTCCGGCCGCAGATGCGGACAATCCCCGGCGTTGCCGAGGTGAACACTGTCGGCGGCTATAAGCGGCAATATCATGTGACGCCCAATCCGTCGCAGCTGGCCGCCTTGCAGCTCTCGCTCAATGATGTGGTCAAGGCGCTCGAACGGAACAACGCCAACCGGGGCGCCGGGTATGTCGAACGTGCCGGCGAACAGATACTGATCCGTGTACCCGGCCAGGTTTCAGGCGAGGCAGACCTTGCGCAGATCATCGTCGCGACCCGTGGCGGCGTTCCGATCCGCATTGGCGATGTCGCCGAAGTGGTGATCGGTTCGGAGCTGCGAACCGGTGCCGCGACTGAAAATGGCAAGGAGATTGTGCTGGGCACTGTCTCGATGCTCATTGGCGAGAACCCGCGCCTCGTTGCCCAGGCGGCCAAGGCGCGGCTCGAACAGGCAACCGCCTCGCTTCCGGCAGGCGTCATCGCACACCCGCTGTATGACCGTACCGATCTGGTCGACCGGACGATCGGGACCGTGCAGGAGAACCTTGCCGAAGGGGCATTGCTGGTCATCGTCATCCTGTTCCTGCTGCTCGGCAACTTCCGGGCCGCCCTGATCACCGCGGCGGTCATTCCCATCGCCATGCTGATGACCCTGACCGGCATGGCGCGGGGCGGTGTTTCGGCCAATCTGATGAGCCTGGGCGCATTGGACTTCGGGCTGATCGTCGATGGCGCGGTGATCATCGTCGAGAACTGCTTGCGCAGACTGGGCGAAGCGCAGCACCGCATGGGCCGCCTGCTGGATCGTGACGAACGCTTCGGGCTTGTCGCCACGGCCAGCGCCGAAGTGATGCGGCCCAGCATCTTCGGCATCGTCATCATCACGGTGGTCTATCTGCCGATCTTCGCGCTGTCGGGGATCGAGGGCAAAACCTTCCACCCGATGGCGATCACCGTCGTTCTCGCGCTGTCAGCGGCGTTGCTGCTGTCACTGACCTTCGTTCCCGCCGCCATTGCCCTGTTCGTGACCGGCAAGGTCGAAGAAAAGGAAAACCGGGTCATGCGCTGGCTCGGCAATGGCTATGCACCGATGCTTGACTGGACCATGCGCCATGCCAAGGCAGCGCTGGCCGGTGCCATGGTGCTGGTCGCACTCGGCACGTTTGGCGCGACCCGGTTGGGATCGGAATTCATCCCCGATCTCGAAGAGGGCGACATCGCCATGCACGCCCTGCGCATTCCGGGCACCAGCCTCAGCCAGGCGGTATCCATGCAGGAGGTGCTCGAAAAGCGCATCCGCCAGTTCCCCGAGGTTGAGCGCGTATTCGCCAAGATCGGCACGGCAGATGTTGCCACCGATCCGATGCCGCCCTCGGTGGCCGATAATTTCATCATGCTGAAAGACCGGGCGCAATGGCCCGACCCACGAAAACCACGCGACCAGCTGGTTGACGAACTCAATGCGGCTGTCAGTAAGATTCCTGGTAACAATTACGAGTTTACCCAGCCCGTCCAGATGCGAATGAACGAGCTGATCGCCGGCGTCCGCGCCGATGTCGCGATCAAGCTGTTCGGTGATGATCTTGATCTGCTTCTGAAAAGCGGTGGCGCGATCGAGGACGTTGCAGCAAAAATTCCGGGCGCTGAAGACGTCAAGATCGAGCAGGTCACCGGCCTGCCGATGCTGTCTGTCGTTCCGCGCCGCGAGATGCTGGCGCGATACGGCATCAATGTCACTGACGTGCAGGATGCGGTAGCAACGGCAACAGGCGGGCGGGAGGCCGGCGAGGTATTCGAGGGTGACCGGCGCTTTGCTGTCGTCGTCCGCTTGCCGGAATCCCTGCGGACCAATCTCGACGCGCTCGGGCAGTTACCGGTTGCACTGGCCAGCGGCGGATCGGTGCCACTGGCGCAGGTGGCCGATATATCACTCGCGGCCGGACCCAATCAGGTCAGCCGCGAGAATGGCAAGCGCCGGGCCGTCATCACTGCCAATGTACGCGGGCGTGATCTCGGTTCGTTCGTGACCGAACTGCGCGAGAAGATCAGTGCCGAGGTCGATCTGCCGGATGGCTATTATGTCGAATATGGCGGGACGTTCGAACAGCTTCAGTCCGCTGCCACTCGCTTGCAGATCGTCGTGCCATTGGCCCTGTTGCTCATATTCGGGCTGCTGTTCACCCTGTTCGGATCGGGCAAAGATGCCGCGATCGTGTTCTCAGGTGTGCCGCTGGCCCTCACCGGCGGTGTGGCCGCGCTGGCGCTCAGGGGAATCCCCCTGTCGATCTCGGCGGGCATCGGCTTCATCGCGCTTTCGGGGGTGGCAGTGCTCAATGGCGTCGTCATGCTCTCGTTCATCAAGGACTTGCGCGAACGCGGCGTGGCGCTGGATGCAGCAGTGCGCGAGGGTGCGCTGACACGTCTCCGTCCGGTGATGATGACCGCGCTGGTCGCGTCGCTCGGCTTCGTGCCGATGGCGTTCAATGTCGGCGCGGGGTCGGAAGTGCAGCGTCCGCTGGCGACCGTGGTGATCGGCGGGATCGTCTCCTCGACCGTCCTGACCTTGCTGCTGCTTCCGGCGCTTTATCGACTCGTCCATCGAGCGCCGGAGCAGCCGGAGCCTGCTGAGGTTGAAGGCAGCACACAGAGTGCTTGAGCGACCGTCGGAGAGCAGCTGGCGGCGGAGGTGTCAGTCTGATCCGAACTCGTCTCCACTGGACGCAGTACCGCCAGCGCCGCGTACCGTCAGGCGATCGGCGATTGCCACCCGGCCAGGGCAGCCGAGCGAGGCCGCTTGGATGTGTGACGGTCGATTACCCGTTGCCGGCGGATCTCGCTCGCGAACATTGGGCCGAAGCGGTTCCACCACAGCCGAACGGTTTCATCACAAATGTCGACGCCCCGTTCGACACGCAAACCCTCGCCGTTGCGCAATACAGCTGAAACCGCACGGAGCGTATCACCACCAGCCGGATCACCGCCGGGGATGAGTGGAAGTACCGGAACGGGTTGGCTGGGGTTCGAGGACCAGGCATGCCCCTGCCCTACCCCCGCCACAACCTCGTCGCCATCCGGTGCAGCCGCTTTGACAGCGCCTCAACCGGTCATCGCGGTCGACAGGTCCAGCCCCAGAACCATCTGGGAAATGATCGAATTGTGCAATTCGGTGGCCCCTTCCGCGATGCGGTTGGCGCGTGCATCGCGGAAGTAGCGGTTGATCCCAGTCGAATTCATGATGCCGGAACCGCCCCACATCTGCAGCAGTGTATCGGTGCAGCGGAACACCGTTTCGCAGATGTAGGACTTGCAGATCGAGCCATGGGGCATCAGCGGAATGTCGGCGCGGTTGTCATAGTGGACCGACGAGCTGTACAGTAGCGCCCGCATTGCCTGGATCTGGTTGTAAACGTCGGCCAGCCGGTCGCTGATCGGCGAAAGTTGATACATCGGCGCGCCATAGAGCTGGCGCTCCTTCACATAGTCCAGTGTCTTGTCGAACATGCCCTGCAGCCCGCCCAGCGCCGCCGCGCTGTGGGCCACGAAACTGGGCTGGTTGCACGACAAGTTGTGATCGGCCACTGCGGTCAGCAGGTTCCCCAGCACGTTATCGGGCTTTACCAGCACATTGCTGAAACTGATGCTGCCGGTATTGGTCCCGCGCCAGCCGAGCTTGTCCTCATAGGGGGCGACTGCAAAGCCATCCTGCTCCTGATCGACCACCACGATTCCCATGCCGTCCTGCCCGTCCAGCTGGGTGCGGCACAGCACGAGGTAGGTCCTGGCGGACCCTTGGGTGCAGAACAGCTTCTCGCCGGTCAGGCGCCAGTTGTCGCCCTCTGGCGTAAGCTTTGACTGGTGGCTGCCGAAATTCACCGCACCGGCCGGTTCGGTGATCGAATAGGCCATCAGCCGCTCGCCCCGCGCCGAGGGTGGCAGCAGGCGCTGGCACTGCTCCTCGTTGCCGATCGCTTCCACCGTATAGGGACACAGCACCATTTCGACCGATAGCATCCCCGCCACCGACGGTGAACTGCGGGCGATTTCCTCCAGCACCAAGCAGGCGGTGGTCAGGTTCTGCCCGATCCCGCCATACTGCTCGGAAATGGCGAGGCCGAAGAAGCCGAGTCCGGCCAGCTTCGCAATCAGGTCGGCGGGAATGGTCTCCTCAAGGTCGATCCGGGTGGCAATCGGTTCGATGTCCTTGCGCGCGAATTCCCGCG
>JANLUV010000398.1:0-9224 GCA_031363685.1 Alphaproteobacteria bacterium
GACTTATCAGCCGAGCAGGAACTTCCAAATCGACCAACCATGTGACATGTTATTGAGCCTCCAAGTTTGCTTGGTGACTCGGCGTTAACATTACCATGGATGGTTAACAAGAGTTAAATAACACCCCACGTTCCGTGCCCATGGCGGCATACCGTGCGCGCAACTGTTCGAACGGCTCGGGCCGACCGATATAATAACCCTGCCCCACATCGCAACCCATCTGCCGCAGCAGGTCAAACGTCGCCAGGTCCTCGATCCCCTCGGCCACCACGGTCTGCTTCAGGGTATGGGCGAGGTCGATCGTGCTGGCCACGATATGCCGGTCGCGATCGTGATGAACGATCCGCGAAACGAACCGCCGATCAAGCTTGAGCTCGTCGCTGGGCAAGTCGGCCAGATAGCACAGCGATGCCTCGCCCGTGCCGAAGTCGTCGATCGAAACGCGCATGCCCAGCGCCTGCAACTGCTGCAGGTTACGGATCGCCGCCGGCCGGTTGTAGACGCTGGCCGTTTCGGTCACCTCCACGGTCAACAGCCGCCAGTCGATCCCGCGGCGGCGCACGATCTCGGAAATCGAGCCGACCAGCGATAGCTTGTCGACCAGCTGGGCCGACAGGTTGATGCTCATCTGGAACTGCGGGCCGAAGGCATTGAACGCATCGGCCGATGTGATCGCCTGATCCAGCACCCAATAGGTCAGGGCATCAATTCGCCCGGCGCGTTCGGCCTGGAGGATGAATTCGTCCGGCCGGATCGGCCCGCGCACCGGATCGTTCCAGCGGATCAACGCTTCCGCCCCGCTGATCCGCAACTCGTGGTAGTCCCACTGCGGCTGATACGCGAGCCAGATGTCGCCGTTGCGCATCCCTTCGTCGATCCGCGCCAGCAGTGACAGTTCCCACGGCGCATTAGCCAGGCGATTGGCTTCGAACTGCTCGATCGTCCGGCCATGCCGCAGTGCTTCAGAGGCACTCGCCAGCGCGGTGTTGATCCGGGTCAGGGCATCGAATTCGTAATTGCGATCAAGGCCGAAATGCACATTGGTATCGAACATATGCCCGCCGACCAGCAGCGGCGCGGAAAACAGCGCACGCATGCCCTCGAAATGCTCGGCCTGCAATTCAGGCGAGCGCGCCGGCTCGATCCAGGCAAAAAGGCCGCTATCGCCATGATAAATTTCATTGGTCCGGCAGCCGACCGAGAACCGCCGCGCGATCTGCCGCGCGCATTCATCGTGCAGCCCGTGCGGCAGCGTGGCGAGAAATTCCTCGTAGCGTCCGATCGTGGCCACCACCACGTCATGGCCGGGCGGCAGCGTCCGGCTGGTCAACGCGACGAAGTTGGGCAGCCCCGAAGAGCCCGTCTGGATCATCCGCCGGCGCCATTTGGCCCACAGCCGCAGTGCGCCATAACAACCCGCCGCGACGATACTGGCCGACGGATTGCTGAACACGCCCAGTTTTTCCAGCCCGACCGGGCCGAGCAGCGTGATGAGCACGACCACGGCATAGGCCGGCCAGCGGACCCGCCGGCGGCTCTGCCGGCTGGCGATGAACACCATCCCCGCGAACAGCAGGATCAGCGGAAGCCATTCGATGTTCAGCGACAGGCCAGAGCGCAGACCTTCGACGCCCGCGACATCAAGGAACACCGGATCGATCCGCCCGTGGCCGAAATAGCCGATCAGCGAACCGGTGCCCGAGCGCGCTTCGGTGACGATCACCACCTGCCCGGTCAGCAGGCCCGGCGCGATGTGCCCTTTCAGCAACTGGCTGGCGGAAATACTCCGGACTGACTGCGGATCGACCGTGAAATCCGGCCGGTACGATTTGTCCAGACCGCCCGACTTGTCGGCAATGGCCGCGCTGAGCGTCTGATAGGTCCGGCCGCCGATCCGGACGGAATAGGGCGCGTTGGTCCCATACAGCCAGAAATTGGTCAGCCAGCCCGAAACGACCACTCGCGTATTACCGATCAAAGCAGGGTCGGGCATGGCGATGGCGTCCGCGGACAGCGTGTCGGATCGCGCAAACCGCGCGACGATCGACAATGTGTCGCCCAGCGCGCGAAATTCCTCGGCCAGCGCGGGCGACGAACGGTCCGAAAGCTTCCGGTCGAAATAGATGTGTTCGGGAACCTGTTCGCGCAGGATCCGCAGCAGACGGATGTCGTCCGCATCGCGGTTGGCTGTCCCGGACTGCGGATCGGCTTCATCGACCCTGACCAGCACGACCGACTGGGGCGCTTCCTGCTGGGCAAATAGAAAGCGCATGTTCCAGTAGATCTGGTCCAGCGGCTGGGCAAGGGTGAGCAACCCGCACAGGCAGGCAACCAGGGTGGCGATCGCCAGAGGTTGCTTCAAATACGCCCGCATTAATCGTCCGTTCCGGCCCTTGACGCCTCTGGATAGCCGGAATGGTTTAAAAACGCCTTACTATCGGATCGGTCGCAATCCGCGCAGTTGGCCGCCGGGAGACCCGGTCAGGCCCCGGTCTAAGCTATGCCGAGCCGGTCCAGCGAGCGGTCGAGCATCAGCAATTGCCACAGCAGACGTGAATGATCGGCGTGCCCGGCAATATGCGCGTCGGCCAGTGCGCGCAGGCGCGGGGCGTCGAACCACCCGGTCCGCGCCAGCGTCGCGCTCGAGGCAATCCCGCGCGCGGCGCTGGCCAGCGGGCCGCGCAGCCACTGCGCAATCGGGGTGACAAACCCCTGCTTGGGCCGGAACAGGATCTGGTCCGGCAAATAGCGGCGCATCGACTGCTTCAGCAGCCACTTGCCCTGACCGGAACGGATGCGCAGGTTTTCGGGCAACCGGGCGGCAAACTCGATCAGCCGGTGATCAAGCAGCGGCTCGCGCGCTTCCAGGCTGACCGCCATGCTGGCACGGTCAACCTTGGTCAGGATGTCGCCCGGCAGCCAGAAGGTCAGGTCGGCATATTGCGCGCGATCAAGGCCCGATCGTGCCGGCGCCTGCCGCATCCGCTCGATCAACGGGTGTTCGGCGCGGTAGCCATCCAGCAGGCCCCGGAAATAGGGCGTGAGCAGCCCGTCGCGCAGTTCCGGTGCCGTCACCGAAAGGGCGCGCGCATACCCTTCCTCGCTCGATGCCGCGATCGATTGAAAGGTCGTTTTGGCCCGGAACATGCGCGGCGCCCAATCGGCCTTGGGATACACCGCACCCAGCGCTCCGAACACCGGCCCGCGCACCGCCTGCGGCAGCAACGCGCGCAGCCGGTCCTCGCCATACTGGAACCGCTGGCGGCGATACCCGGCAAAGGCCTCGTCCGCCCCGTCGCCCGACAGGGCGACCGTCACCGTCTCGCGCGCCAGTTGGCATACCCGCCAGGTCGGCAGGGCCGAAGCATCGGCAAACGGTTCGTCGAACATCGCGGCCAGCGTATCGACATGCTCGAAGTCATCGGGCGAAACCATGCGCGAACGGTGATCGGTGGCGAACTGGTCGGCGATCATCGCCGCGTAATTGCTTTCATCAAGCGCACTGACATCGAACCCGATCGAACAGGTCTTGACCGGATTGCCGCTCGCTTCGGCCATCAGCGCGACGACGGCGGAACTGTCCACCCCGCCCGACAGGAATGCGCCCAGCGGAACGTCGGCCTCCATCCGCGAGGTGACCGCCTGCCGCAGCAGGTGGACCAGTTCTGCTTCGAGATCGGCCGCATTACCCTTGGCACGATCGGCAAAGGAAATATCCCACCACCGCACCGCCTGCGGCTGCGGCCCATCATGGCGCAGCAACAGGTAATGCCCGGCCGCCAGCTTCTCCACACCCTTGAGGATGGACCGGGTATCGGGAACATAGCCCCAGGCGAGGTAATCCTCCACCGCCAGCGGATCGGCCTCGCGCCGCAGCAGCGGATGCGCGCACAGCGCCTTGAGTTCCGATCCGAAAATCAGGCTGCCATCGCTCAGCGTGGCATGGAACAGCGGCTTTACCCCCAGCCGGTCCCGCGCGAGGAACAGCGTGCGCTGGGCCAGATCATAGATCGCAAAGGCGAACATGCCATTCAGGCGCGGCAGGCAGTCCACACCCCAGCGCTGCCACGCGGCCAGAATCACCTCGCTGTCGCCATCGGTGCGGAACTGCGCACCTTCAGCCTTAAGTTCGGCGCGTAACTCACGGTAATTGTAGATTTCTCCGTTGAACACCAGCATCGCCCGGCCGTCGCCGGCCGCCATCGGCTGGGGCGATCCCGCAACATCGATGATCGACAGGCGGCGGTGGCCCAGACCGACGCCGGGCGCAGTCCACACCCCCGCGCCATCGGGGCCGCGATGGGCAATGGCATCGCACATCCGCTCGATCCGCACCGGGTCGACCGGCTTGGGCGTGGCAAGGTGAAACAGTCCCGCAATTCCGCACATGCGAACGCGCCTACCGCATGCCGCCGATGCGGTCCATCCATGGTCCCAGCGGCCCGGTCGCGGCCCGGAACGCGTCAAGCGCCCTCCGATCGGTAGGTGGGCGGTCGGTCGGCCGGGTGCTGGCGGTGCGCGGACGCCCGGCTGAAAGGATCAGCAGCATCGTCGGCTCTTCGCGCAGGATGAGCCGGTCGGCGATATTGGCCAGCTTCAGCCGGGCGTTGCTGCCGGTCAGGACCGCGCCGGTGCGGTAATACGTCTCGGCCAGCCGTTCGGTCGTGCCGCCGCCCAGCAGCCGGTCGCTGGCGCCGCCGGTCACCGCCGGACCCGGCGCCAACCACGCCCAGGCGGTTTGCGGGGTCAGCGCGCCTTCGCCGAATCCGCCCGCCTCGCGGCCCTCGGATTGCCCGCGGTACAGCGCGAAAAATACGTCCACTTCATGGCCCTGCCCATCGGCATAGCGCCCCAGCAGACGGTGATCGGCGCCGCTGGCGCGCGGCTCCCACCACAGCGCCGGGTGATATTCGATCCGCTGCCAGCCGGAGACTTGCGGCAGGTCGATCCGCGCCGGGACCGGCGCGTTGAGCCGGTCGGCCGCCATCGCCCAGCCTTGCGCCGCCGCCACCAGCAGCGCCATCGCGCCGAGCAGCGCGGGCCGGCCGATCCGCAGCGCGCCCAGCCGCGCGAGCAGCGGCGACGCCAGCAGCGCCACGCCATCGATCAGCGGCTCGTCCGCCGGACGGTCGAACCAGCGCCAGCCCGCCGCAATCACGACAGCGATCACGACAGCGAAGAAGATCCAGCCATAAATGATGTGATCGAAGCTGCCAGCATAAGCCGCGCCCTTGAATTGCGCGACATAGATCGTGCCCCACGCACGCACGCCGTTGGCCAGCACCGGAACCGCGATCGCCACGGCCATGAACGCCGCGCGGCGCGGCCAGCTTTTGAAGCAGACGTTGCAGACCAGCACCCCCAGCGCGATCATCGCGATCAGGAACTTGATGCCCGAACACGCCTCGGCCACTTCGAACAGCCCGGCCGGGGTATCGATGAACACCCCGTCAATCGCCGCCGGTATGCCGGATACGTGAACCAGCGCGATGGTCAGCGTGGCCGTCACCGTCTGGAGCGGCGGGATCAGTTCGTCGCCGAACGGTACCAGGAACGCCATGTAACCCAGCGGAAAGGCCAGCCCCGCCCCGACTCGCGGCCCCAGCAACGCCAGCACCGCCGCACCCAGCATCCCCACCGCGCCCGCCTGCTGGCCAAGCGAAAACCCCGCGAACGAGCCAAGCACCCACAGCACCAGCGCCGCGCCGAACAACACCAGCCCCGGCCACCATGGCGTCGGAACCACGCGCTGCAATTGAGGCCAGCGTTGCCCCACCAGCCAGCCCAGAATCACCGGGACCAGCAGGACGTGGTTATAGGTCGAGCTGTCCCACCACTGCCCGGCCATCTCCGCCCAGTCCCGGGCGAACACAGCAAGCAGGATCAGCGTTGTCCCCAGCAACGCCGCCAGCGGCACGCGCCACGGCTGCGGGATGGCCGCGGAAAACCGGCTCTGGGCAGGCGGTTCCGCCCCAATCTCAGGCGACATCTCAGGCGCCATGCAGCACGCCGCCCGGCCCGGCCGATGGCCCGATCAGGTCGGCCAAACCGGCCAGCACCGCCTGCCAGTTGTGCGTTTCCTCGACCAGCCGCCGCGCGGCAAGGCCCTTGGCGCGGGCGCGGGGCCGATCGTTCAGCAGCGCGATGACCGTCCGGGCCAGGTCGGCATCGCTGTCGGCCAGCGCGAAATGACGGCCGTTGACTGCGGTGATCCCGGACGCGGCCGCCGTAGTGGCCACCACCGGCAGCGCCATGGCCATCGCCTCCAGCACCTTGTTCTGCACCCCCCGCGCGATCTCCAGCGGGATCAGCGCCAGTTCGGCGCCGCGCAGCCACGGCCGGATATCGTCCACCCGGCCCCAGATCTTGCAACCGTTCACGCCGCCCAGCGCCATGACCTCGGCGGTCGGCTTGCGCCCGACGACATGGAAGGTCACGTCTGGCAGGGCGCGGCGGATCAGCGGCATGATCCGCGTCGCCGCGCGGACCACGGCGGCCACGTTGGGCGGATAATCCATCTGCCCGGTGAAGATCAGCGGCGGGCCAGCGAGGCCAGCCAGCTCCGGCGCAGGCGTTACCGACGCCGGATTGAACACAGCTACGTCAATCCCGTTGCCCACCGCGCACACCTGCGCCGCCGCTCGGGCCGCCGGATCGAGCCGGGCGGCAAACAACGCCGCCTCGTCAGCGGTGACCAGCAGGCTGGCATCCGCGCGCGCCGCGATCCGGCCCTCCTCGGCCCGCAACAGCCGCCCTTCGCGGGCGTTGATCCAGCACATCGGCGCCTTCCCCCCGGCCGCATAGGCGTCGAACTTGGCCGAATCGACATCGACGAAATCGACGATCACCCGGCCGGGAAAGTCGGCCGGCACATATTGCGCCATCTGCCCGGAAAACACGTAGATTGCCCCGATGCGCCGCTGCCGCAGCGTTTCAGCGACAAACTCGGCAATTTGCGGATCGTGGAACGCGGTCAGGCTGATCGGCTTGCCGGTCACCAGTGCCTGCAGGCCGGCCAGCGCCAGCGGCTTGGCCCGGCGGACGAGCGTATAGCTGCGCGCCGCGATCGCCAGTTCGACTTCTTCGGCCGCATCCGCATCGTCATCGGCGAAGGTTGCGACATGGACCGGGGCGATCCGGGCCAGCCGTTTCAGCACGTGGTGCGAACGGATCTTGTCCCCGCGATCGGGCGGGAACGGGATACGGTGCGCCAGGAACAGGATTTCGCCCATGACCGGTCCGGTCAACCCAGCCCGCGCGCGATGAACGGGCCGATGCGGTTGGCCAGCCCCAGCGGCAGCCGCTGCCACGCGGCGATCAGCGCGGCGTGTTTCGCGCTCGTCGGATCGGCATCACGGGCGACGCACCCCGGCGCGGTCCATACCGCATACGCCAGCGGCTCGGGCGTGAACCCCCAGTTGCGCTTGAAGTGGAACGCGCCCGATCCGGTCTTGGAGCGCCCGAAATCGAACCGGGTGCAGCCGCGCTGCCGGGCATGACGCATCAGTTCGAAATACATCCGGTCATTGGCCCGCAAGGGCCGCGCCGCCCGGATGCCGCCGCCCCAGTATGGCATCACCGCGCCGCGATGATACAGCGACAGCACCGACGATACCGGCACCGCCCCGTCCCACACGGTCAGGATATCGGCCGCGTCGCCGAACCGGTCCAGCACCGCATCGAACAGCGCGCGGGGAAACACCGGCGTCCCCAGATTGCGCACCGATTCGGCATAGACACCGTAGTGCGCCGCCCGGTCGCGCGGCGCCGTCCCGACGGTGACCGTAAACGCCCGCCCCAGCCCCTTGCGCACTTCGGCCCGCTGCTTGCGCGGGATGGCGAGCAACTGCACCTCGTCATCGCACCCCAGCGGCGCCACGAAGCCGCAGTGCGATTCGGTCCGGATCGTCCAGCCCGGTGCATCCGCCGCCGGCAAAGCGCCGCCGCGCAGCTCCAGCGCCGGGCACACCCGGCTCTGCGCCAGTTGCTCGGCCGCACGGAATATCGGCCCCGGATCAGCCCCATCCGCCAGCAACAACCCGCCGCCCACCGCAAACCCGGTGGAGGCCAGCATCCGGCCGAACAGCGGCGAATGAATTTCACTCAGCGGCAGGTAACCAGTCACCTGCCCGCCGGTTTCGCCCAGCAATGCCAGGGCGCGGTTGCCGGTTCCGGCGGCCACTGCCTCCAGCCATTCGGCCCGGTGAAACGGCGTCGCCTGCGGATGATCCGCCAGGAACGCCGCGATGCCCGGCTCGGCCGGATCGGCCAACCGTACCATAGTGCGCACGGGACGAAACGGCGCGTTCATGCCGCGACCATCAGCGGCCCGGCCCGCAGCGCCTCGACCGCGGCCAGCGCATCCATCCGGCCCCACTGGAACTCGGCCAGCAGCCGCTCCAGCCGCGCGGCCATTACCTCAAGGTTGGTATAATGGCGCAGGCGCGAACGCAGCGGCGCGCCGGCCACACGCGGCTGGCCCGGATCGATCTCCCACGGGTGGAAATAGAACACCGCCGGGCGGCGTTCCTCGCGGTTGACCTGCCGGATTGCCCAGCGCGAAAAACCATAGGGCAGCACCCGGAAGAATCCCCCGCCCCCGGCCGCAAGGCGCCGGTTGCCCAGCCGCGCAGTCGTCACCGGGATCTCCACCAGTCCGCTATCGGCCAGCGGCCGGAACGCGAACCGTGGCGCCTCGCGCCAGCCATAGTGATCGTGGACCACCGGCGCGACGCTGGAAGAATAGACAAAGCCCTGCTCGGCCAGCACCGGAAACGCCCACGGCGTGCGCCCGTCGATCGAAAAGCTCGGCGCGCGGTAACCGGTGATCGCGGCCCCGGCGGCATCCTCGATCGCCTTGCGGCTCTGCGCCAGATCGGCGGCGAACGCCTTCGCGCCCAGCGTGAACACGCGGGCATGGTCCCAGCCATGGCTGGCAACTTCGTGTCCGGCTTCGTGAATGCGACGAACCAGCGCCGGGTGGCGCGCGGCGACCCAACCCAGCGTGAAAAACGTCGCCGTGACGTCGGCAGCGGCGAACAGGTCGAGAATCTCGGCGCAGTTGCGCTCAACCCGCGACGGCAGGCCATCCCAGTCGGCGCGGTTGATCACCGTTTCGAAGGCCCCGACCTGGAACCACTCCTCCACGTCGACCGACATTCCATTGATGAGGTCAACGGGGCCATTGATGAGGTCCACGGGAGGCACTCCTGTCAACCGCTCAG
>JANLUV010000424.1:0-9424 GCA_031363685.1 Alphaproteobacteria bacterium
TCCTGGCGGGCGATCCATTCTTCCGCGCCCAGCAAGCGCCGCAGCATAGCACCGACCGGGCCGGACGTATAATTAGTATTGTGTCCCCGGAACTTCTTGCCCGGAACTTCTTGTTGTGTCCCCGGAACTTCTTGTGTCCCCGGAACTTATTATGTCCCCGGAACTTCATTCCGTATTGTGTCCCCGGAACTTGTTGCCGGAACTTGTCCCCGGAACTTCAACCTGGCGTACAAACTGAGCCGCCTGATCTTCCACGAACAACGCGCAGTGATCGGATAGCTGCGCCCGGAAATCAGAAAAACCACCGAAAATGGCCGAATGGGGCCGCCAAACGCCATCATTTACACCACATCTGGTCCAGCACACCCAAAACCGGTCATATCATCGGGTTGATGGAGGTGCCCGGATGATCAGCGAAATGTGGGAAGATTTTGGCGCTTACGGTCGCTTCGCACAAGGTGCGGTTGCTGGAATAGTCCGTAATGCTGGCTGGGGCGGCAGGATTCGAACCTGCGAATGGCGGCATCAAAAGCCGCTGCCTTACCACTTGGCGACGCCCCAGCAGTCGGGCGGCCTTAGCGGCGACCGACTGCGAAGGGAAGAGGGGCGCGCACCCAAAAATGCCTATGCCGGGGCGCTTTCCACGGCCTCGAAATCGCTCGCCGCGTGGCGTTCGCGCAGGCCGCCGTCGCGCGCGTTGACCATGAGCCCATGCACCACCGCCGGACGCGCGGCGATTTCCTCGACCCAGCGGGCCAGGTGGGGATATTCGTGCATCGCCAGGAATTCGCGCACGTCGCCATAAGCCGCGCCTTGCTGAAACGCGGCAAGCCACGGGAAGGCGGCCATGTCGGCGATGGTATAGTCTTCGCCCGCCAGGAACCGGCTTTGTCCCAGCCGCGTATCGGCGACATGGAACAATCGCTTGGTTTCCATCGCATAGCGGTCGATCGCGTATTCGAGCTTGACCGGGGCATAGGCATAGAAATGCCCGAACCCGCCGCCCAGGAACGGTGCGCTGCCCATCTGCCACATCAGCCACGAAAAACACTCGGCCCGCGCCGCCGGATCGGTCGGCACGAACGCGCCGAACTTTTCCGAAAGGTACAGCAGGATCGCGCCCGATTCGAACACGCGGACCGGCTGCGGCCCGCTGCGATCGATCAGCGCGGGAATCTTGCTGTTGGGATTGGCGCCGACGAACCCGCTGGAAAACTGCTCGCCCTCGCGGATATTGATGAACCACGCATCGTATTCGGCACCGCCGTGCCCGGCGGCCAGCAGTTCCTCAAGCAGGATGGTCACCTTCTGGCCGTTGGGCGTTGCCAGCGAATGCAACTGGAACGGATGCTTGCCAACCGGCAGTTCCTGGTCGTGCGTGGCGCCGGAAACCGGCCGGTTGATGTTGGCAAAGGTGCCGCCGCTGGGCTTGTCCCAGGTCCAGATCTTCGGCGGAACATATTCGTCGGACATCGCATGGGCTCCCTGTGCAGGTCCTGACCCTAGGTAGCGCCGGTTGGAACTGCAAGGAGCCGCCCCGTCCGTTCGGCGCTCAATCCAGCCGCATCACCCAGCCATGCGTGTCGGGCGCCTCGCCGCGCTGGATGGACACCAGCCGCTGGCGCAGATTTTGCGTCAGTTGCCCCGGGCCGCCCGAACCGATCACGAATTCGCCATCGACCGGATCGGTCACCCGGCCCACCGCCGTCACCACCGCGGCGGTGCCGCAGGCGAACGTCTCGACCAGCTTGCCGCTGGCCGCATCGGCGCGCCACTGGTCGATGCTGTACTTTTCCTCGCGCACGGTCAGCCCTGCCTCGCGCGCCAGCGTCATCAGGCTTGCGCGGGTAATGCCGGGCAGGATCGTGCCGCCCAGCGGCGGGGTAACCAGGGTGCCGTCGTCGAACACGAAGTACAGGTTCATGCCGCCCAGTTCCTCGATCCACTTGTGCTCGGCGGCGTCGAGGAACACTACTTGGTCATGGCCCTTGGCCATCGCCTCGGCCTGCGGGACCAGGCTGGCGGCATAGTTGCCGCCGCACTTGGCCGCGCCGGTGCCGCCGGGCGCTGCGCGGGTGTACTGGCTGACCCAGATCGACACCGCCGGCGCGCCCGACTTGAAATAGTTGCCCGCCGGGCTGGCGATGACGAGGAACTTGTAGCTTTTGGCCGGGCGCACGCCCAGGAACGCCTCGGTCGCGATCATGAACGGGCGCAGATACAGCGAGCCGCCGTCAATGTCCGGGAACCAGTCCTTGTCGACCGCGACCAGTTCGCGGCAGGCCTGAACGAACAGTTCCTCCGGCAATTCCGGCATCGCCAGCCGCCGGGCCGAGGCATTGAACCGCGCGGCATTGGCATGGGGCCGGAACAGCGCCATCGCGCCATCGGCCAGCCGATAGGCCTTCAGCCCCTCAAAAATCTCCTGCGCATAATGCAGCACCGCCGCCGCCGGGTGCAGCGCGAGCGGCTGCAGCGGGCCGACCACGGCATCGGACCAGCCGGCATCTACCGACCATTCGATCGAAACCATGTGGTCCGAAAACAGCTTGCCGAACCCCGGATCGGCCAGCGCCTCGGCCCGTGTCGCCCCGGGCACCGGCGCGGGATGCGGCACGCGGGCGAAGACGAGGGTGGAGGTGGCAGCGGGAGCAGGGGCGACAGTCGCCATCGAACGGGTCCTCATAAGCGGCGATTCGCACTCGCCATTGAACGAAAGTTACGCTCAGGGCAAGGAATGCGTAATAAATAAACAGAGCAGTGCAAGCTCTGCTTCAGGTGGATTTTCCGTAAAGGCCAGTGGGTGCGCTGCGACCAACCAAGGGGGGAGGCAGGGGCAAGCTCAGTTCAAAGTGTCACCGTAGTTAGCGTCTTTCGTCACCGTAATCCTGTCGATCCGCCGCCGGCCAGCGACTTGGCCGCGCAAACTGGCGGCGGCCTGGTCAGGCGAAGTCACGGTCGGCGAGTGTGCGCTTGTAGGCTCCGCGTGCTGCCCACAGCAGCAGGAAGGCTGGCGGGCCGCTGACGGCGACCGCCAGCACGATCGAATTGCCCAGCGCGAGGTCGTTGTTGAACAGGTGGTCGGTGAACAAGGCCACGAGCGTCGGCCCCAGACCGATGCCGAACATGTTGGCGGCGAACTGATAGATTGCGGTCACCTGGCCCCTCATCTGATTGGGCGTGATGTCCTGGATCGCGGCTGCGGCCGCGCCGAACGGCATCGCGCAGCCAAGCTGGAACACGAATACCGCCGCCAATATCGCCCAGGGAGTTGTCATGAGTCCGGTCGCCAGCCCCCCAGGAAAGGCAATCAGCACGCCGGCGATGCCGATCAGGATGTTTGCGTCCGCATGTCCGCGATCACGCAACCTGGACGCCAGATACCCACCAAGAACGGCGCCCAATACGCCGGAAACCATAATCGTCAGACCAAACCGCGTTCCGACCTCGGCGGTGGTCCATCCGTGAATTCGCATGAAGTAGGTGGGAAACCATGCAAGCGCCCCGTTCCACATCAGGCTTAACATCGACATGCCCATGATCAGCGAGCCATACGTCTTGGCGTGCGCGGCCATGTAACGCATCGTCGCACCGATGCCGGGGGTCAGACCGGCCTTCGCTCCAGTCCGCTGTGGCTCCCGCATCGTCAGCACCCACAGCGCGACCAGCACGCCCGGCAAGCCAATGACGATGAACACGCCCTGCCACGGTTCAAGGTGGCCCACGACCGGCGCGTCGATTGCCGGCATGATCGCGATGATCGTGCCGCCGATAATTGTCGCCAGACCTGCTCCAACGTAGATGGCGCTGAGATAAAGGCTGAGGGCGATCGGGCGAGAGCGCGGCGGGAAGTAATCGCTGATCAGCGAATAGGCGCCCGGCATCAGGGCGGCTTCGCCAACGCCAACGCCGATTCTGGCGAGGAACATCTGCGTGAAGTTCCGGGCGAGCCCGCAAAACACCGTCATGATGCTCCACACCGCGACGCCCGCAGCAATAATGGTCGTGCGCCGCTGCTGGTCAACCAGGCGGCCCAGCGGCAGGCCAAGCACGGTGTAAAAGATGGCAAAGGCGAAGCCGTGCAAAAGGCTGAGCTGGGTATCCGAAATATCGAGCGATTTCCTGATCGGCCCGACGAGCAGGGTGAGCGCCTGACGATCGAGGTAGGAGAAGGTATAGGCCACGATCAGGATGCCCAAGGCATACCATTTGTAGAGGCCGCCCTGCTGCTGAGCGCCGGGATTCGCATTCTGGCCTATGTCCGCCAATTTTTTCTCCCCCGCAGGAATTACGGTGACGCTTTACCAAATCATCAATTACTACGCCACGAACCCCAAAAATGAGAAGGGCAGTAACGCCGATGGCGTGCTGCGCTTCTCATGGTCAGCGTACATCGGTGCGCCTCAATCCACCGTGGAACCACCGTCAAGCACCAGGTTGCTGCCGACCGCAAATGAGGATCGGGATGAAAGCAGCCACATCACCGCTTCCGCGACTTCCTCGGGTTGACCGAGTCGGCCGATCGGGTGGGCCGCAATCGCGGCGTCCTCGACACCTTCTGCCGCGAAGAGCGCGCCGGTCATATTGGTGTATATGAAAGCCGGGCAAACCGAATTGATGCGAATTCCGCGCGATGCATATTCCAGTCCGGCGGTCTTGGTGAGGCCCACGACGGCGTGTTTGCTGGCAACGTAGGCGCTGTGGCCGGCCCAGCCGATGATGCCGGCCGCAGAAGCTATGTTCACGATGCTGCCGTGGCCCTGTTTGATCATCAGCTGCAGTTCGGGCTTCATGGCGTTGACAACGCCCATGACGTTCACGTCCAGAACGCGGCGATAGACATCCTCAGGATAGTCGGCCAATTCAGCTGACGCGCCCAGAATGCCGGCACTGTTTACGCCGCCATGGATCGTCCCGTGGTGCGCCGTCGCCTCGTGAAACGCCGAACTGATCTGGGCCGAGATCGTCGCGTCGCCGGTGTGACAACTCACGTTCACCCCTTGCGCCCGGATCGTTGCGGCCAGCGCCGTGATGCCGTCGGACTGCAAATCGAACAGCGCCAGATTTGCGCCCGCGTGGGCCAGGCCAATGGCACAGGCGCGGCCGATGCCGGATCCGGCGCCGGTCACGAAGATTGTCTGTCCGGCGAGTCCGCGATCATCCAGTTTCGGCTGAGACATGATATTGTTCCTTCCAAAGGGCGCAGGCTTACGATCAAATCCGAAAATTCGAAATTGCCATCAGCGCCAATTTCGAGACTTGCGGTGACACTTCACCAAATATCCGGACCCCGCCCTCACTCCGGCTCACGCACCCGATAGGTCAGCACCGCGCGGCCATTGGCCGGCACCGTCACCGCCCACAGCCACTGCCCGTCCTTGCGGCCCAGCGGGTGCGACAAGCGGCTGATGCGCGCGCCGTCTTTGATCGCGGCCTTGCCCTCGAACCGGATCGGGCGCGGATTGGCGTTGGTCACGGTCACCTGGTGGTCGCTCCACGCCTCGCCATCGGCGACATCCTCGTTGGTCACGTGGACTTGCGGCGAACGGCCCACGCCGAATTCCACGATCTCGCCCACCGCCTTGTCGGCCACGGTGCCGCCGCCCACCAGCACGAATTCGCCCCGGTGCGGTTCGAACACTTGCGTCCGTCCGGCCGGCAGCGCGATCCCCAGGCCATCCTGCGGGCGGTTGCGGGTGCGCAGCATCAGCGCGGCATCGGTATCGGCGCCGCCCCCGATCCACGCCGAATAGATCGGCGTCACTGTCACCACCTTGCGGTCGAACAGCGCCACCTGCTTCTGCGCCCGCGCCGCCACCGTCGTCGGGATGGGCATCCGGTATAGCTTGAGGTCGCCCAGATCCTCGCCCTGCACGGTAATCGGCGCTGCCGAAGCCTTATCCTCGCGCCGCATCGCGGTAATCACGATGTCCGCCGCTTCCATCATCACGGCGGGCGGCGGCGCGGCCATTCCCAGCTCCACCGGCGGCGCAACCGGCCTGACAAAGCAATGAAACTCCAGATCGCCCGGTTCGCGGTCATTGCCGTCGCGGGCTTCGTCGAAGTTGGGCTTGCCCCCCACCACTGCGGCCATCGTGCCGGGAAAGCTGGTGGTATCGCTGCTCGCCAGCGTGACCCACGCGGTCACGTCGGCGTGGCGCCCGTCGGGCCGCATCCGCAGGACATAGCTGGTCCGCCAGTCGAACCCCCAGGCGAGGTATGACAGCGTCAGCCGCACCCGCGCGGGGGCCGGCGATTCGGTGGCTACCGACAGCGTCGGCCGGGCCGAAAGGCCGTCCGGCACGCCCGGATAAACCAGTTCCTCGTTCAGCGGGCCGCAGTTGGCCGCTTCGAACCCGGCGGCGGTCTGCAGGATCACGCTGCCGTCGGGCGCAGACCGGATCACCGCGCGTTCCTCGCGCACCGCGCCGGTCTTGGCGTGGGTGCGCCGCAGGATCACCGGGCGGCCGAACGAGCGGGCATAAAGATTGCGCGGGCTGAGCAGGTCGGCATCCAGGTTCTTTTCGCTCACCCCGGCGGGCAGCCCGGTCACGATCGCGCTTTCCGGCAGCATCCCCGCCGCCACACCCTCGAACCGGATCGTCGCGCGGCCGGCCGGAATGGTCACTTCGCGCGTCTCGGTGATCAGCGCATAGCCTTCCAGCCAGTTCAGATCGAACTCGCCGTCACCGCCATGAGGCGCGCGATAGATCGTCACGCTCGATCCGGTCGCCTCGGCCGAAGTCACCACCTGCGGCGGCGGCGGGGCGCCGTCTGCCACGGCGGGCACGGCGCTGCCGGCCAGTACAGCAGCCGTAAGGGCGAACCAGGTGCGGGCGCGGGCCACGGCGCGCGGGATCAGTAAACGGTATCGAACTTGACGGTCAGCGTCGTCTCGCCGCCTGCCGGCACCGGCACTTGCCAGGCCCGCTCGTCGGCGCTGCGCTGCTCGCCCTTCACGCTCTCGAACGGGACGCGCGGGTCGCCCGCCCACCAGCCGCGATCCAGCCCGGACTGCACCACTTCCGCCGTCACCGCGACCGCTTTGGCGTTGGTGATCTTGTAGGTCATCGTCGTGCGCCAGTACGTCGCCTTGCGGTCGACCTCGACAATGCGCGGTTTGCCGCCGTCCACGGTAACCCGGTAAACCTCGTCGCGGATCCATTCGTCGGAAGTGATCCGGTCGCGGCTGGCCACGGTCGGCTGCACTTTCACGTCGAACGCCTCGCCGGTCTTCAGCGCCAGCGCGGAACCCATCGGGGTGTGCCCGATCGTATTCTCGCCGATGAACTGCGGCTGCCCGCGCACATCGCGCATATAGACGCGCACCGTCCCCGCCGGCAGCGCATCGCCCAGTCCGCCGCTGCGCGAACTGGAAAACCGCAGTACGGTGTCAAAGCTTTGCGCCGCGTCGTTGCTGTTCAGCCAGTCGTTGCGAAAGAAATAGCCCTTGGTCGCGGGCGCGGCCTTCACGTCCAGAAAGCTGACCTGCTTCTGCTGGGCGTTGGCCAGCGTGGTCCGTCCGGCAATCGGATAGACATAGAAATCGCCCAGCGCCTCGCGGCTGGAAGTTTCGGTTCCGGGGCGGTTGCCCGAAACCGGGCGCGGGCCATAATTGCGGTAATTCTGGTCCTGGTTCTGGTCGCCGCCGACTTGCCCGGCCACCAGCAGCACGCGGGCATTGTCGAACGTGGTGCCGCTGCTGTTGGTCAGGGTGATCCAGCCCTGGACGTCCATCTTGCCGACCTTTTCGTCGAACAGCGCGACGTAATCGGCCTTCCAGCCGAACCCGTGCGACAGATAGCTCAGCGTCACCGGCCGCGTTCCGGCGCGGGTGCTGTCCAGCGTGACCGACAGCGTCGGGCTGGGCCGCAGCCCGGGCGGCAAACTGGCGAAGACGATCCGCGCACCATAGCCGTTCAGCACCTCGATCCGGTTGCCGATTTTCACCAGCGTGCCGCCATTGTTGGCCAGGATCTGCGCGCTCTCGCGCGTTTCGGCGCCGGTTGCGGGATTGGTCCGCACCAGTTCGACCGTCTGGCCCACCGCCTTGTCGAGCAGGCGTGCCGGGGTCAGCAGGTCATAGTCGAAGTTCTGCTCGACAATGCCCGCACCGGGCGTCGCAAGTGTCACCGTTTCGGGCCGGATTTGCGCCGATACTCCGGGAAATTCCTGCCGCATCCGCCCGGCGCCCAGATCGATCTGGCGGATGTCCTGCACCAGCGCGAGGTTGTTGTTGTAGATCGTCACCGAAAGATCGCTGGCGCCGGCAGGCGTCTCGGCCCGGGCTACGCCGAACGGTATCAGTCCCGCGCCCGCAACCACGATCATTAGTGCCCGCATGTCCAGTCCCCTTTTACGCGCCGTTGTTACGGATCAGTTAGGCAGCAGTTGATGTACGCAAGATGAAAATTACACCGCCGTTGCTTGCCCCGCCATGACGGTGTTTGCCGGCAATATTGTCTGCGTATGACAACCGCATCGGGCAAGCCAGCTTACCGCACCAACACCCGTGTAAAGGTATCGCAGTGCCGTTGCAGTGCCGTTGCAACGGCACCGCTAATCGGGGCTACAACGCGACGTAAGACCAAAAAATGAGAAGGGCAGCAACGCCGATGGCGTGCTGCCCTTCGCATGGTCAGCGGCCGGGAAGTGCCGCCTACGAAGCCTTTATCGCTTGTCCGGAATCAGCGATAATGCTCCGCGATGCGGATTGCCGACCTCTCTGCTGAACCATGAGACATCGGATCACCTCCTTTCGCGCTGTTGAGCCAAAGTAGCCCGTTTCGGGGCTGGGGCGGGGCGGTGGAGTTGCAACTCCGGGCCGCCTCACTGCCTTGACTCCGATCATATATTTGTGCGCGGCAACAACAAGTCTTGTGTTCATTTATTTTGGCGTCAGTATCGGTGTTTCCGGCCTGCCTCAGGCCTGTGGACAACTCCCTAGCGGCAATCCTCGATCACCCGGCTAAGCTCTGGCCAGCTGGGCAGGTAAAGCGTTGATGTGCCGGGCATTTCCAGCATGAACCGGCCGCGGCTGAAAACCATTGCGTCCAGGATCCGATCGCGCGGCACCAGCGTTGCCGCGCCGCCGCCCCCCGCATCGGCGGCGGCGGTGAACATTTTCCGCGCGCCGGTGGTGGTCACGATCAGCGTCGTATCCCCGGAAACCGCGGCGACTGGACGTAGCAACTGGCCCGAATTTTGCGAACGATTGCCCGTCAGGCGCAGCGTAACGCTCCGCGTCGCGGGTTCGCAGGACAGGGTGGCGAGCGGCTCGGCCCCCGGTTCGCCAAAGCGGGCGACCGACTGTTCGCCGTCCATGCCCCATTTCCAGGTGCCGCCGCTCTGCGGTGCGTTGCGCCAGTCAGCCCGGGGGCCAAAACACCAGCCCACGGTCTGGCCGCTGGCATCGTGGAACACC
>JANLUV010000442.1:0-12842 GCA_031363685.1 Alphaproteobacteria bacterium
GGCCAGGCAGTGGCTGTTCCGCGCCGCCGGCGTGCTGCTGCTCGTGCTTGCGGCCTGGTATATCTATAAGGTCCTGAACGACGTGCATGGCATCGCGGTCAAGTCGGAGCCGCCGACGATGATCAACATGCTGCCGCCACCGCCGCCCCCGCCGCCGCCGCAACCGAGGACGCCGGACCCCGCCGACAAGCCCGATCCGTCGCCGCAGCAGCAGGCGCCGGCGCCGGACAAGCAGGCCCCGGCGCCGATGCAGATCAATGGCCCGGCGCAAGCGGGCAGCGACGCCTACGGGATGAGTTCCGGCACCGGTGGCGGCATGGGCGCACCAGCGTCCGTTGGCAGCTGCGTCGGCGCTAATTGCGGCAAGGCACCGTCGGGCACCGACCGGTTCTGGGGCCGCAACGTCGCCAACGCGCTGGAAGACCACATCGAGCAAACCGGCAAGGTCAACATCGACGCTTTCGTCGGCGAGTTCGACATCTGGGTCGACGACAACGGCACGTTGACCAAGGCGGTGCTGACCAAGTCGAGCGGCAATGCCAAGCTTGACCAGACGGTCCTCGGCCTGCTGCAGGCCGCGCGGGGCCTGAAGCCGCCGCCACCGGCCATCCGCCTGCCGCAACGCATCAAGGTTGGCCGCAAACGTTTCTGACGCCCGCTGTGCAGCAGGGCGATTCAAACAGACTTTCGAAGGGAACTACGACGATGGCAACGACGAGCAGGCAGAACGGGATCGGCAGGCGCCACCTGCCCGCGCTTATGGCGCTGACAGTGCTGACGCCGGTTCCGGCATTCGCCCAGGCGGCTGACGCAGCTGCGGTCGAAGCTCCGGCGGAAAGCACGATGGTGACCCTCATCCGCACGCTGATCGCCCAGCGCGCGATCAAGCCCGCGATCGGCGCTGCGCTGATCCGTCAGGCCGAAGCCGAGGCGGCCGATGCCCGCACCGCGCGCGCCACGCTGCAGGCTCAGCAGGTGCAACTGGCGCAGGCCCAGCAGACCCAGACCAGCCGCGAGATCCCGGCCGCCGCGCCGGGCGCGATCCGGGTGCCGTACATTCCTCAATCGGTCCGCGCCCAGATCAAGGATGAACTGCGCAACGAGGTGATGGCCGAAGCGAAACAGGGCCAGTGGGCCTCGCCGGAAGACGCCGCGCCGGAATGGACCCGCCGGATCACCTTGCATGGCGACATCCGCGTCCGCTCGCAGTCCGAACTTTTTTCGAAGTCGAACGCGAACGACATCGTCGATTACGCGACGCTCAACGCGCTCAGCCCTTATGGCTTTGAAGATCCGCGCGTGTTCCTGCCGTACCTGAATTCGCGCAACGACAAGTGGAACCACATGCGCCTGCGCGCCCGCATCGGGATCGATGCGGTGGTGACCAAGGGCGTGACCGCCGGGATCACGCTGGCGACCGGCGATTCCGCCAGCCCGATCTCGACCAACTCGTCGCTCGGCGGCGGCTTCCAGAAGCGCGACGTGTGGCTCGACAAGGCGTGGGTGAAGATCCAGCCGCTGGGCAACCTCAGCGCCACGTTCGGCCGGATGGGCAATCCGTTCACCACCAGTGACCTGCTGTACGATGCGGACCTCAACTTCGACGGCGTCGCGTTCGAGGCAGCCAGCGGCAAGCTGCTGGGGGATGACCTGACGGTGACGCTGCGCGGCGGGGCCTTCCCGTATGACTTCGGCAATTCGGACTATCCGACATTCGCGAACAACAAGCCGGCCACCTCGCAGAAGTGGCTGTTCGTGGCGCAGATGGAAGCCAATGCCAAGTTCGGCGAGATCGACGCGCGCGTCGCGGTCGGCCTGCACGACTTCCACCACTTCCAGAGCCAGATGTCGACGCCGTGCCAGAGCGAACTGGCCGCCTTTTGTTCGACCGACGATCTCCAGCCGCTGTTCCTGACCAAGGGCAACACGCTGTCGCCGCTGCGCCAGACGCTGACCCCGCTGAACGCCGGCGATACGACCAGGCAACTGCTTGGCTACACATTCAAGTACCGCGTGCTCGACGTCAACGGCGCGGTGACCTTTCCGATCGACGCCGAAATGGTCGCCCACCTGACGGGCAGCTATGTCAAGAACCTGGCCTTCAAGCAGGGTGACATCTGCCGTAACGGCGCGGCGGGGGCGCCTTATAATAACAATGCGGCGGGCACCGGCACCTATTGCGACGGCACTGTCAATGCGGCGAAGTTTGCCGGCGGCGACACGGGCTACCGCGCCCAGGCGCTGATCGGAACGATCGATCCGAAGCAGGGTGGCCAGTGGAATGTCTTCGCTGGTTATCGCTACCTCGAGACCGATGCGGTTCTGGATGCATTGACTGACAGCGACTTTCACCTCGGTGGCACCAATTCAAAGGGTTACTTCGTCGGCGGTGCCTATGCGGTGAAGGACAATGTCCGGATCGGCGGCAAATGGATGAGCGCGAACGAGATTTCGGGTCCGCCGCTGGCCATCGACGTGTTGCAGATCGATCTGCAAGTTAACTTTTAAACGTCGCAAAATGGATATCTGACGGTCGCGATCCTGCCACGGAATAGTCAAAAGGACGAAACCGAGCCCGCGTATCGCAAGACTCTATCTTAACGGAATCGCAACCTTCGCGATCCGGCACGAATCAGGGACTGGTACCAATGGCTGATCGCAACACGCGCGCGGCGAACCTCCGGGGCGGCAGCAAGCCGCTCCTCCTGCGCACCGCCAGCGCGGCGGTGCTGACGGCGCTGATCGGCGCGCTGCCGACTGCGGCCGAGGCCCAGCTCGCCGCGCGCCGCGGCGTGACCCTGACCGCGCCGACGATCGCCCCGACTTCGGTGCCCGGCCAGATCCGCGGCGCGGCGCAGCAGGGCGCATTGGACCGCCAGGTCCAGGCGCAGACCCGCGCCCAGCAGATCCGCACCTATGCCACCCAGGCCCGCGCTGCGGTGGTCCGTTCGGTGCCGAACGGCTTGCAGGGGCTGGTCGTCGCCACCGGCGTGACGCAGCAGGCGCTGGCAGCGGGGGCGCTGCAGGCGGCGCGCGATTCGACCGGGCGGATGACGTGGCAAGGCGCGTTGCTGCCGATCCAAAGTACGACCGCGAGCGGTACGCTGGTCCAGATTGACCAGACGGATTCGCGCGCCATCCTGTCGTGGAACCGCTTCGACGTCGGGGCGACCACCACGCTGCAGTTCAACCAGAAGGTGAACGGCGTTGCCCAGAAGGACTGGGTCGCGGTCAACCGGGTGGTTGATCCAGCGGCAGCACCATCGCAGATCCTGGGTGCGATCAAGGCGGACGGGATCGTCGTCGTGGTCAACCGTAACGGCGTGATCTTCGGGCAGGGCAGCCAGGTTAGCGCCAATTCGCTGCTGGCCAGCAGCCTCGATATCGGCAATGCGTTCAAGGCCGGTTCGGGCAGAGTTGGTACTGCGCTGGAGAACGGGTTCGTTGGCACGACTGTGCAGGACCGCAACATTGCGTTCGTGCAGAACGGCTTGCTCCAGTCGGCGGTGTCGACGGCGGGCGCGGAACTGGCGGGCCAGCTGGCCTCATCGCTGGTGGCCGGCTTCTACGCGGTATCGGCCGCAGCGCTCGCGGGGGCCTTCTCCGACGCGACCGTGGGCGACGTGGTGGTCGAACGCGGCGCAAGCCTGACTGCCGGGACTGGCGGCTTTGTCATCCTGGCCGGACCGCATGTCAGCAACGACGGAACGCTTACGGCCGCCGAAGGCCAGGTCAGCCTTCAGGCCGGTCAGGCCATCACGGTCACCCCGTCGACCGGCGCTGCCACCAGCGCCGATCCCAATATCCGCGGCCTGATCCTGCGCACGCCGTTCGGCGACGGCACGGTGACCAACACGGGCCTCATCGAAACCAAACGCGGCTATGCCTCGCTCGGGGCGAGCCTGACCGGCAGCGTAACCAACGCCGGGCTGATCGCGGCCACCACCAGCGTTTCGCGCAATGGCACGATTGCGCTGATCGCGGGCACGGTGAACCTGGCCGGGGCGAGCGATGCGGCCCAGGCGAGCGGGCTGGTGATCACGCCGGACACCAACGGCGAGACGATTCCGCAAGGTTCGGGCGAAAACTTCAAGACCTCGCAGATCATGATCGGCGGCGCCTATATCGAACCGCTGATCGGCGGCAGCGGCCCGCTAGGCGATTTCGGACCGGGCGGGATCACGGTCGGCACCAACGCGCTGCTCTATGCGCCGAATGCCAACGTCCAGATCGGCGGCAAGGCGGGCGACGTGTTCACCGTCAGCCGCTATGTCGGGTCCAACGTGCTGGGCGGGGTTGACGCGATCAACGCCAGCAAGATCGACATTGCCGACGGGGCCTTGATCGACGTTTCGGGGATCAAGGATCTCCAGCTTGACGCCTCGCGCAACAGTCTCAAGATTTCGCCGCTCAAGCGCAACGAATTGCGCGATACGCCGAATTACCGCGAAATCACGACCGACGGATCGTTCACGCTGAACGGCGCGACTGTCTATGTCGATCCGCGCGTTACCGGGGTGCGCAGCGACGGTGTGGCTTATGTCGGTTCGCCGCTGATCGAAGCCGGCTCCGCCGTGAGCCAGATCGCGGTAACCGCTGCCGAGTTGATGACCAAGGGCGGGACGCTCAATCTCAACACCGGCGTGGTGGAAGGCACGATCACGCTTGAACTCGCGCCGAAGATCACCATCGGCAGGTTGGCCAGCATCGACTTCTCGGGCGGCTGGGTCACTTATCTTCCCGGCATCGTCCGCACCAGTCGCCTGTTGACCGCCGATGGCCGGGTGTTAGATATCGGCAGCGCCAACCCGAACGACAACTTTGTCGCAGTCGGTGACGGATTCACCGACGTCCAGGCGGCGTTTGGCGTTTCGCGCACCTATACCAGTTCGATCCTGCAGGGCGCCCGCTATGAAACCGGCTATGATGAAGGGCGCGATGCCGGCGCGTTGATCATCAGCAGCTCGGCGGCGGCGCTGGACGGCACACTGTACGGCGACGCGTTCGCCGGGGTGCGCCAATTGGCGGGTGCGGTTCGTGGTTCCGCAACTTCGACGACCGCCGGCGACACGCGCAAGCTGCAGGCTGCGGCGGCTCAACTGCCTAACGGCGGCTATTTGCGGATCGGTTCGTTCGAGAGAACGGGCATCGCGCCGATTACCGGCGACATTGCAATCGGGGCAGCAACCGACAGCGCGCCGGTCGGCGCGATCCGGCTCGATGCCGCCGCGCTGGGCAAATCGGGCATCGCGGCATTGTCGCTGCGCACCACTGGCGGCGTGACGCTTGCGGCGGGCAGCGAGCTGGCGCTCGCGAACGGCGGCAACCTGACAATCGTTGCTGGTCGCGCGGTCAATCTGGCCGGCGACGTCATCATCCCGAGCGGCTCGATTTCGGTCACGACGGTCGATTTCGGCCAGGACCAGTTCGGTAGCGGTGGCAGCGCCGGTTCGCCGTTCCGCAGTGACGACGATCTGTTCGGCAACTATGCGGCGGACCCAGGTCTCCATCCGTTCGACATCACGGTTAGCGGCAAGCTGTCGACGGCAGGCCTGTGGATCAACGATTATGTCGATCTGAGCAGGTTCCTGGGCAGCGCGTGGAAGAACGGCGGCTCGATCAGCCTCACGGTCGCGCCCAGCGTCTTCGTCGGTCTTGGCGGCACCGCGCAGGCGCCGCTGCGGGCGATTGACCTGTCGGGTTCGATCCGCATCACCGCTGGCGCGCTGCTTGACGTTTCGGCAGGCGGTTATGTCGGCCGTACCGCGGCGCTTGATCTGACCGGCCGGGGCGGCAATGTCGCGCTGGTCAATGCGACGCGCTATGCCTCGGTCAAGCTTACCGATAGCAACACCGACAATACAGGACGCGGTGGTGCCCCGCTGGGCGGCATCAACCAGACGGTCCAGTTCACCCCTTACGCAATCGACGCCACCACCGTAACTCCGGCGCTGGTGCCCGACAGCCCGCAGTCCGAAGTCAGCTTCGAGACCGCCTCGATCAAGGGCTTCGGCTTCGCCGGGGGCGGCACGTTCCAGCTGGTTGCGCCTGATATCGCGATGGGCGGGGTTGCGGCCGATGGCGGCAAGGGGCCGCGTATCGGCCTCGATTTCCTGCAGCAGACCGGGTTCGGTACGCTTGATCTTACCGCCAACAAGTCGCGGCTGATTTCCGGGCTGTTCAACAACGGCCGCACCGGCACGTCGGCATTTCTCGACACTGAACGGTTCGTGGTCGGTGCCGGTGAAACGCTTGACCTGACACAGAGCGTGTTGCCGGCACTGCTGACCGGACCACAGACCGCGATACTGTCCAGCCTGGCAACCGGTTCGAACATACTCTCAGTTCTGACCGCGATCGTTCCGGTTGACGCGTGGGACCGTCAGGCCGCCAACCTCGTCCTTGGCGGTATTACCGAACTCGACGTGGAAAGCGGCGGAACGATCGTCGGCGCGGCGCAGGCTGCAATCACGCTGCCACGGCTGTACAATGCGGGTACAATCCGCATTGCTGGCGGTACGATCACCCAGCGCGACACGATGCAAGCGATCTTCCTGCAACGGCGCACGATGGGTGTGCTGGACGTGGCGCTGGGCGGTGGCGGGTTGTCCGATGTGCTCGGCGGCGGCACGGCCGGGCAGACCAGCGGCTTCCACGAAAACGCACTGAGCAACGCCGATGTCTTCAAGGACAATGCCCAGACCCAGCGCCTGACCAACGGCGAACTGTTCAGTCTGGTGGTCTCGGGCGCGGGCCGCAGCGTTGACGTCAACCTCGTCTTTACCGGCAAGGTCGCGCTTAACGAGGGCGTCCACCTGGCGGCGGGTAGCGTCACCGATTTGTCCGGCATCGCGCTGTACAATCCGCGTGCGCCGTTCCTGACCGGCGGCGGCCAGCAGCGCAGCGGCGAGGTGATCGGCGGGGGTTCGATCGCCACCGCGCGGTTCGGCGCCGCGCAGATCGCCAACGGCTATTCCAGCCCGATCGACGCCAGCAGCAAGTTCGTCGCCGAAGCCGGGTCCAGCCTCGATATTTCCGGCGCCAGCGGCCAGTTCGACGAGCGCGTGAACGGCAACCGGTTCACGCTGGTGACCGAATGGAGCGACGCCGGCCGCCTGACGCTGGGCAATGGCGCGGTGATGGCCGGAGCGACCATCCGCGCGTTTGGCGGCGATGACGGCGATGCCGATACCGCCCACACCCGCGCGACCGGTGGTGTCCTCGACTGGCAGGCGCCGATCATCAGCCAGACATACGCCAATGCCGACCTGAGCGGGCAATGGCTTGCGGCCGACCAGATCATGGGTGCCGGGTTCGAAACCCTGATCGCGCGGGACGGATTCTCCACGGCTGGCACGGTCAACCTGAAGTTGGCCAAGTCGCTGATCGCTACGACAACCTCTGTCGAAGGTGTGCGTAATACCAACAACCTGACGATCACAGCGGCGGCCGGATCGATTGCCCGGATCGAGGCGAACTACATCAGTCTGGTCAGCAGCATCAAGAACAGCGGCAACATCGACCGCACCGCCGGGGCCGGTTCGCTGACGCTGGCCGCCAATGCAATCGACGTGGTCGGGGCCGTTGCGTTCAACGTGGCGGACAAGGGTGTTGCCGCGAGCGGGGGCAAGGCCGCGCTGGTCGCGACCGGCGATATCCGCATGATCGGCACCGCCGGTATCCCGGATTCGGTCACCGGACTGTTCCAGCCGGGCCTGTCGGGCCAGCTGGTCTCGAACGGCGATCTGATCCTGACCGCCGGACAGGTCTATGCCACGACCGGCACGGGCGATCTGCAGGCGCTGCTCGAAGCGCGCCGCGCGGGCACTGCCTATACCCCTGATCCGTTCATCATCGCATCGACGAACATCGATGGCCTGGTCCAGATCAACGGGACCGGGACCGTGCCCGGCGTGCCCTATTCGGCCGGCACTTACCTGGCGATCCGCAGTGCGCATATCGAACAGAACGGTGTATTGCGCGCGCCGCTTGGCTTGCTCGACATCGGTTCCAACAGCCCGACCACGCTGAGCGACGTGACCTCGGCGCCGGCGGCGCAGACGGTTACGTTCGGTGCCGACAGCATCACCTCGGTTTCCGCGCGAACCAGCGCGACCGGGACCGCTGCGTTGAAGATCCCTTACGGGACGACCACCGATCTGATCGAATACTTCTTCAGCCCCGGCACCAGCAGCGTGCTGACCACCATGCCGGTGGGCGAATTGCGCGTGGGCGGCGCCGACATCGCAATCCTGAGCGCCTCGGCTGGCGCGGTCCGGGTTGACGGACGCGGCGGCGGCGATGTCTTCGCCTACGAATTCATCTCCGGCACCGGCGGTTCGCGCGACGTGCTCGACCGGTTCAACCCCGACATCTTTTCGGGCAACAACGGTTTCCAGTACGCCGACGGCCGCCAGGTCTACGCGATCGTGCCGAAGACGGCGGCGACTGTGGCGCAGTTCGATCCGATCTATTCGGCCGACTATTCGGGTGGCGGCGGGGTTGACCTTTACGGCCTCAATGCGGGGATGACGGTCAAGCTCGATGCCGCCCCGGGGATCGTGGCGGGTGAATACCTGCTGCTGCCAGCGCATTACGCGTTGCTGCCGGGGGTACTGCGGCTGGTCGAGAACGCCGGCCTGGAAGCACCCTATATCGGCGGTTCGACCACGCTGCGGGATGGCAGCGTCCTTGTCGGCGGCGTCTATGCGACCGCAGGGACCGGGCTGGTGCAGAGCCAGCGGCATTCGTTCACGATCACGAGCCAGGCGGTGTTCGGGAAATACTCGAACATCCAGACCACCTCGGCGACAACTGCGGTCACCACGGTGGCCCGGCACCAGAACAAGCTGGTGCCGCAACTGGCGCGCGATGCCGCGCGGGTCGTGCTTGATCCGCTGACCACGCTGAAGGTGGCCGGGGCGTTTGCGACCGCCGCCGCAACCGGCGGGATCGGGGCGCAGTTCGATATCGGCGGCAACAAGATCCGCATCGCCGCGCCCGGCGCTGCGGCGGATCCCGCCACTGCGGACTTCCTGCTGCTGACCACCGACACAATGGCGAACTTCAACGCCAACAGCCTGTCGATCGGCGCGCTGCGCACCGATAACGTCGATGGCACCACCACGCTGAACGTCACGGCAAACCAGCTGCTGGTCGACAGCAATGTGGTGTTCTCCGCGCCTGAACTGTTGCTGGCGGTTGGCGGGCAGCGTTCGGCGCTGAAAATCGCAGATGCGCCGCGCGGTTCGGTCGGCGCGCTGCTCGGTGCCACGGGCACACTCGATGCTACCCGCAGCGGCGACTATGTCATCAACGCCACGACACAGGGCGGCGACAGCACCAGCACAAGCGGCGTCGGCGCGCTGGTCCGCCTCGCCAACGGTCCCCTGCGCCAGGTTTCGCGCCGGGGCGAATTCGCGACCAAGAACTCGATCCTGCCGGCGACGCTCGATATTGGTGCGCGCTCGTCGCTCACTGCTGCGGTGATCACGCTCGATTCGAGCCGCGCCTTCGCGATTGACCGGACGACCAAAATCGGTGCTGCCACCAGCGGCGGGGTGTTCGATCTGGCCGTTTCGGGCGATAACCTGCGGATCGGCGGCGGCACCTTCGCTGCGGCGGTCGAGGCCCAGTTCGGCCGGGCGCGCAACCTTTACTATCGCACCCCGACGCTGCTGACGTTCGTTGCGGGCGGCTATACCTACAACAACCTGACGATCGATGCGCAGGGCATCCAGTTGTCGCAGCCGCTGCCGATAAACGCGCAGACCAGCGATGTTGCGATCACCGCCGGCCATGTCACGCTGCAAAATTCGGCGACCACCGTCGCCACGTGCGCCGACCTTGGTTCGCGCCTGTGCGCCGGGACCGGATCGCTGTTCACCCTCAACGCCACCGATATCACCTTCGGCGATGGCACCTTCCGCACTTACGGCTTCGATGGCGTGACCCTGCAGGGCACGCAAGGGATGTACGTTTCGGGCAAGGGCAGCTTCACGACCGTCAACTTCGACGAGAACAACGAAGTCCCGCTGAACCTGATCACGCCGTTCATTGTTGATCGCACCACGCAGAACGTGACGAGCACGGCGTATGTCCGGCCTGATTATTCGTTCGTCAGTATCGGCCCGATCAGTGTGACCGGCACTGGCACATCCGTCCCTGTGCCAACTGGCAATCAGGCGCCGGGCGCCCGGATCGCGTTCGAGTCGGGCAGCCTGTTCAATGCCATCGCCGGTGACGTGACGATCGACAGCGCCACGATCCGCGCCACGGCGGGGACGATCGAGATTACCACCCCGGGCTCGATTTTCATTGGCGGCACGGCCAGACTCGATGCAGGCGGCTTTACCAAGACATTCGACGACGGGATCGAAAAAACCACCGTCTCGGCCGGCGGCGGGCTGATCAAGCTGACCACCAACGGGGCCGGCACGCTGATCGATGCCGCCGAGAGCGCGTCGTTGATCGTCGATAACGGCATCGGCAACGCCGGCACGCTGGCGATCATCGCCTCGCAAAGCGACGTGAGCCTGCTTGCCAGCCTCAACCAGGGCGTGGCGGCAACCGCCAGGCGGTCTGCCTCGTTCGTGCTCGATACCGGCTTCTCGTCGTTCGACCTGACCGATTTCATTACGAAGAACGGCCTGCACTTCCAGGGCGACATCGCCATTCGCAGCGGTGCAGGCGATCTGACGCTGGACGTGGGCCAGGTGCTCATCGCCGACAGCGTCAGCCTCACCGCCGATGGCGGGTTGCTGTCGATCGCCGGCACGATCGACACCTCGGGCGATGACGTCCATCTGCTGTCGCCGACCGATGCGGTCTACAAGGCGGCGCGGGTCGATGGCGGGGCGATTTCGCTGTTTGGACGGCACGGCGTGACCGTGGCCCGAACCGCAGCGCTGGTTTCCACCACGAGCGGCTATGCGGCGAGCGACACGCGCCAGGGCACCGGCGGCGCCGTGACGATCGGCATCGGTATTCCGGACGATCCGTCCATCCGCGCTGCGCTGACCATCGCCGGCGGGGCAACGATCGACGTATCGGCGCTGAATGTCGGCACCAAGCTAATCGCGGCAAAAGTCACCAACCCCGTGACCCTGCTGGAATCGACCGTCTACCGCCTTGGCGCAGCGAACCTGGGCGGCACGCTCACGCTGCGGGCGCCGATGCGGCCGGGCAACCGTGTCGCCGTGCTTAACCGCGGGACCGTCACGGGCGCGCGCGAACTGACGCTGGAGGGCTACAGGCAGTTCAATCTCGATGACATCGCGGCGAGCGGCACATTCTCCGGCGTCGGCGAAGTCCTGTCCTTCCCCGCCAATATCATCACCCTCGATGCCGCCGCGACCGTCGCGGGCAAGGCCAATTTCCTGTCGGACATCGCGGCCGGAACCCTGCCCGAGTTCGTGCGCAACTTCAGCGTGGTCGATTCCGCCGGGAATGCGTTCGCGGGCTACCGCGTCCGTCCCGGGATCGAACTGGTCTCCATCAACGCGGTCCGGCTCGACAGCAACTGGAACCTGGGCGCCGGGCAGATCGACGTGACCGGCGCGCTGGCTGCCGGGCTGATGATCGAAAGCCTGCTCGGGCCATACACATCCGGTCCGCTGGCCGGCCAGCAGCGCTATCAAGTCGTCGCGGGCAAGGAAGCCCAGTTGTTCGAGAACTATGTCGACATGGTTTATCGCGTCGGCGGCAGCGTCCGTGGCGAGGCGCCGGTGCTGGCGATCCGGGCGGGGGCCGACCTGACGATCCGGAACTCGATCAGCGATGGCTTCTTTGCGTTCCGCAGCACCACCGATGCCGACTATATCAATTACCAGCTTGGCGGCGGCGACCGGACTTATAGTCCGGCGCTGCGCATCGCCTGCGGTGCGGGCGATGCAGCGGGTTGCGACGATTCGATCAACTACGCCGATGCGCCGAACGGCAATGTCGCGGGGGCGCTGGCCACGCGGATCACGATCAACATCGGGACTGCGCAGCAGGGCAGCGAATCCTCCGCCGCCTTTGTCAACGCGCCGTACAACCCGCTGGCCAACGCGGTTGCCGCGCGCGGCACCGGCGATCCGCTGGGCGAGGGTGAACTGTTCCCGCTGCTCGCCGACGGCAGCGCGGCTCATTCGACCAGCCTGAAGCTGGTGGCAGGTGCGACCGCAGGTTCCGCCAACCCGCTCCACACCGACGTGACCGTGAGCGGAACGGTCCGGGTTACCGGCGAAAAGTCCTACGATATCTCGGCGGTGAAGGGCACCGCCTCGCTCGGGGGTGCGCTCGAACTCGTCTATGGTATCGGGACTGCCCGCCAGTTGTTCGGACTGCAGGACCTGCTCGTGCTGATCGACAGCGGTGAGAGCAGCGAGTTTTCGGCCGATTACTATACCGTGCTCAACTGGGGCGCCGCGCCGGACGGCGCGTCGGGCGCCGCCCGCGATGCGGCGTTGAACTATGACGCATTCCAGACGGCGGGGACATTCCTTGGCCGCGCGAACAACCGCACCGGGGTGTCGGCGCGGCTGCGCGATATTGTGGCGTTCATGATCGAATCGGGCTTTGCCGACCAGTTCGCGCAAGGGATCGAAGCGGGCCTGCCGGGCTACAACGCCACGACCAACCTGCTCACGCCGATCGCCCGGCTCAGGACCGATACGGCGTATGTCGGCACGCTGGTGCGCACCGGCGACGGCAATATCGATATTGCCGCTTCGACCGACATCGACTTGCGCCGCTCGATCGGCGTTACCACCCGGCGCGAGCCAACCACTGGTGCGAACCTGACCGCACCAGTGGGCGGCACTGCAGTGTACACCGCCGGCGTGCGCGCATCGGCGGCC
>JANLUV010000002.1:0-5641 GCA_031363685.1 Alphaproteobacteria bacterium
CGCCGCCCTCGATCTGGATCTTGTTGCCGCGGGCGGCAATGTACACGCCGAGCCGGTTTTCCAGTAGTACGAGGTTGGAATCGAACTGGCCGAACAAGGCCCCCAGAATGGTGGGCTCGTCGAATTCCAGTTCCGCCCGGGCCTTGCGCGAGGGTTCGCGCTTTGCGTCGGACGACCACGGATGCGCCGCTTCATGGGCGCGAGCGGTTTTGCGGGCCATGCGCTCCTTTCAATCGGGCCGCGGAAGCGCGGCCACGAGACTCATGATAGGCGGCGATTGATGACAAACAAGCGGCGCTGCGCCGCAGCGATGTGGATAAAGCTTCAGGCGTGGGCCGGCTGCACCAATCGTGCGTGCAGCGAGTTCGGCCCGCCCTCGGTCAGTTCGACTTCGACGAGGTCGCCGATCGATACGTCAGCCCACGGTTGATTGGTGAAATGGACCGATTGCAGCCACGGCGATTTGCCTAGCCACTGCCCCGGCAGCTTGCCCGTGCGCTCGACCAGCACGGCACAGCGCTTGCCGACCGAGGCGCGGTTGAAGGCGTGCTGGTGGCGGTTGATCGCGGCTTGCAAACGCTGGAGCCGTTCGTCCATCACTTCGGCGGCGATCTGGCCGTCCATCGTGGCCGCCGGAGTGCCGGGGCGGGGGCTGTACTTGAAGCTGAAACACTGCGCGTAACCCACTGAATCGATCAGGTTCAGGGTCTCCTGGAACTCCGCCTCGGTCTCGCCGGGAAAGCCGACGATGAAATCGCCCGACAGCGCGATATCGGGCCGTGCGGCGCGCACCCGGTCAAGGATTTTCACATAGGAATCAGTCGTGTGCGAGCGGTTCATCGCCTTCAGTACGCGGTTGCTGCCCGACTGCACCGGCAAGTGCAGGAACGGCATCAGCTTGGCGTTTTCGGCGTGGGCGGCGATCAGCCCCTCGGTCATGTCGTTGGGGTGGCTGGTGGTGTAGCGGATGCGGGCCAGGCCGGGCAAATCGGCCAGATGGCGGGCGAGGCCGTCGAGCCCGGCCTTGCAGCCATTGACGTCCGCGCCGGTCCAGGCGTTCACATTCTGGCCGATCAGCGTCAGCTCTTTCGCACCCGCTTCGACCAGCTTCTCCGCTTCGGCCACCACATCCTTGAACGGCCGCGAAATTTCAGCGCCGCGCGTATACGGCACAACGCAATACGTGCAGAACTTGTCGCACCCCTCCTGCACCGTCAGGAACGCGCTGGGGCCAACCTTGCGGCGCGCCGGCAGTGCATCGAACTTGGTTTCAGCGGGCATGTCGGTATCGACCGAGCGGCGCCCGGCGGCGGCCTCGGCGATCATTGCGGGCAGGCGGTGATAAGCCTGCGGGCCGACCACCATCCGCACTGACGGGGCCCGCGCCATGATCTCCTCGCCCTCGGCCTGCGCCACGCAGCCGGCGACTGCAATCAGCGGAACGGAGCCGTCCGCGCGCCGCAACCGGCCGATGTCGGAATAGACCCTGTCGACCGCCTTTTCGCGGATGTGGCAGGTGTTGAGCACCACCAGGTCCGCGTCTGTCCCGTCGGGCGCGGGGGTGATGCCCTGCTGGCCGAGCAGTTCGGCCATGCGCTCGCCGTCATAGACGTTCATCTGGCAGCCGAAGCTTTTGACGCGAAAGGTCTTGGGGGCGGGGGTCGGGGTCATAAGCGGCCGCCCATAGGCGATTTTTGCGCGGTTTAGAAGAGGCGCGGAACCGACCGGATACAGCGCGCATCGTGTGGGACGGGGCCGGCGGACGCGCTTTAGTCCTCACCCTCCGCCCGGTCGTGCGCTTCGGCCGGAATGCCGGCAGGGGCGGGGGCATAGCGGACCGCGTCGACGCTATGGGCAAACGGGCGCAGCGGCTTGCCCAGAGCTTGCACTAGCGCCGCTTCGATCCGGCGCCGCGCTTCGGCGGCGATGGCCTTGCGGCCGCGAAAATCACGCGGCGAGAACGGTTCGAGGAAGTGCACGTCAAGCCGGAACGCCCCCTTGCGGGCAAAAATGCGGCGGGCATTGGCCACGCCGGGCTCCTCGCCGATCCAGCCGATCCATTCGGCCGCCGCGCCGTAATCGAGCAGCACCGGCTGGACCAGCACGCCCGGCGGCGGCGGTTCGAGCACGTTGAGCATCGACGTCTTGAACGGCAGCAGCGATTGTCCGTCGGTGGTGGTCCCTTCGGGGAACACGGTGACCGACCAGTTGTCGGCCAGCGCCTCGCGCAGGTCGTTGATCTGCCCGGCGACGTTGAGCCGCGCCTCGCGCTTGACGAACACGGTGCGGTTGAGCCGCGACAGCCAGCCGATCACCGGCGTCTCGCCGACTTCGGCCTTGGCGACGAAGGCCGTGCCGCTGGCCCCGGCAATGGCGGGAATGTCGATCCACGAGACATGGTTGGCGATGAAGAACACGTCACGGCGCAGCGGCGTGCCGACAATCTGCACCCGCGCGCCGACGATCCGCGCGGTCAGCGCCAGGAACAGCTTGGGGAAAGGCGAGCCATAGGCGAACACCCGGTACAGAAAATGCAGGGGTAGGCAGACCAGCAGCGCCAGCACCATCAGCACCGCCCGCAGCGCGATGCGGCAATGGCCCGGTAGCGAAATCCGCGCCCCTGCGGCCGCCTCGGCCGGTCCCTTAGGCGCGGCCGCCTCGGCCGGTCCGGTTAGCGCGGCCGGCATTATTCGGTTCGCCCGCTGCCTTCCCGGTCTAGCCGGACGCCGAACAGTTCCATCCGGTGATCGACCAGGCGATAGCCCAGCCGTTCGGCGACTTGGCGTTGCAGGGCTTCAAGTTCGGGATCGACGAATTCGATCACCTTGCCGGTTTCGACATCGATCATGTGATCGTGGTGCGCCTCGGGCGAGGCTTCGTAACGGGAGCGGCCATCGCCGAAATCGTGGCGATCGAGAATGCCGGCTTCCTCGAACAGGCGCACCGTACGGTAGACGGTGGCAATCGAGATGCGCGGATCGATCGCCGAGGCGCGTGCGTACAGCTTGTCCACATCGGGATGATCGTTGCTCTCCGACAGTACGCGCGCGATCACGCGGCGCTGGTCGGTAATCCTGAGGCCACGCTCGGCGCAGATGGCCTCGATGTCGATAGGCTGGTGCACGAAAGCTCCAAACGCGAGGCCGGATCAAAGAAGGCGAGATTGAACCAAAGAAAAAGCCTCGCCCGATATGAACCGGGCGAGGCTTTTCTGCAACTGGACTCGCGCTGAACAGAGGCGGAAGTTACCCGCAGCCGTCCCGGCGCGTCAGCCGCGTGATCAGGCCGGTACAACCTTGGGCTTGGCCGGGCGGCCGCGCTTGACGCCCGGCTTGCGGCCAAGGCCGATCTTCTTGGCCAGTTCGCGGCGCTTTTCCGCATAGTTGGGGGCGACCATCGGATAATCAGCCGCCAGGCCCCAACGCGCGCGATATTGATCCGGCGTCAGGTTATAGTGCGTCATCAGGTGGCGCTTCAGCATCTTGAGCTTCTTGCCGTCTTCAAGACAGACAATGTAATCGAGCTTCACCGACGAGCGGATCGACACGGCCGGCTCTGGCGGGGCTTCGGGGGCAGGGTCGGCCTGGCCAAGCGCGGCAAGCGCGGTGTAGACATTGGTGATCACAGTCGCCAGGTCGGCAACCGAAACGCTGTTGTTGCTGACGTGTGCTGCGACGATGTCTGAAGTAAGCGTAATGAGCGTCTCGTTCAGATCGCTCTGTGGGGTATCCATGGCGTCTTCCTCGTAAATTGTGCGACCGTTTATGTTGTTTGCCCGAGCGCAGATTACAGGAACGCGCCAGGGAAACGTGCCTTGGACCGTATTGTTGCCCAAGACAAGCTCGAATTTGTCACAAACAGGGATATCTTGCCGAAAATTAATCCGGCTTTAGCCCTCAGCAGGATTAATCAAGCTGGTTTGGACAGGAAAACGTGATGGCGTCGAGACGTGGTCCTGATCGGGTGCAGTAATAGCTTTTCCTTAGGCCGACCGGCACGAAGCCATGCCGTAAGTATAGAGATTCAGCCGGATTCCCGCGCCGCATTTCCAACAGTAGTCGTGCCGCGCCGCGTGCGCGCGCGGTTACGGCAAAGCGCTGAAGCAACCGCTCGCCCACGCCTTTACCGCGATATTCAGGTGCTACGGCAAATAGCAGCAGGTCTTCTTCACCGTAACCGCCGCGACTGAGCACGAAGCCGGCTACTGGCAGCACCGGTTCGCTGGCCGAGTCGGCGGTTGCTTCGCCGCTGCAGTCTTCGCCGAACGGGTCTGCCAGCAAGTAATGACAATTACCCAGGAGCAATGCGTCCTCGATCTGGCGGCGGGTCCACGCCTCGCCATATTCGGGGTCGAAGGCGGTGGCCATCACCGCCATGATCCGGTCGATGTCGCAAGTCGGGGGAATCATGGCCGGGGTCGTCAGGCGCCAGCGGGCGCAACTGGGGACGGCACACCGCCGCCGGGCAACCGGGCATCGGGCGCGCGGCCATAAAGCGGGGTGGTATCGGGCCGGACAAGGCTGGCGGGCAGCAGCGCGAAGGCGCGGGCATCGGGCCACAGCGGCAGCGCGGTGCCGCGCCCGCGCCGGGCGACGAACGCTTCGGCCTGGCTGCCGGCGACCAGATCGGCCCCGGCCGGATCGTCCGCCGCAGCTTGCGGGGCGAGCGAGGCCAGCGGGCCGAGGGGCATTCCGGCCGCATCGAAGTGCTGCACGAACCATTCGCCGTGGCCACCGGTGGTCGCCACGGTCACGGCTTGCGCGCCGCGATCGGCGCGGGCCTGCGCGGCGATCAGCGCCAGCGTCGGATAGCCGGCAAGTTCGGCTCCCCACGCCAGCGCCAGCGCCCGCGCTGCGGCCAGTCCGACACGCACGCCCGTAAAGCTGCCGGGGCCAACCGCGACGGCGATCCGTCCGGCGCGGCCCTTGGCCGGTAGCGCGGCGATCATCGGCACCAGTTGTTCGGCATGGCCGCGACCCAGGATGCGCCAGTCGCCAGCGAGGCATGTGCCCGCCCGCAGCAGCGCCACCGAACAGGCCTCGGTCGCGCTGTCGATGACGAGCGTATCGCTATCCCTCCCGGTCACGTGTCGCCGCGCGAATTCAGGCCGCGCGGACTTCGCTGACTTCGGGGACGTAGTGCTTGAGCAGGCTTTCGATCCCCTGCTTGAGCGTCGCGGAAGACGACGGGCAGCCCGAGCAGGCGCCGTGCATGCTCAGGTACACCACGCCTTCGCGAAAGCCCCGGTAGACGATGTCGCCGCCGTCGTTGGCGACAGCCGGGCGCACGCGGGTTTCGATCAGTTCGCGGATCTGTGCCACCACGTCGGCATCGGCCGGATCGTCGCCGATCGCGTCGGCGTCATCCGGAATCGCGATCTCACCTGCGTTACCGCCCGTGAACAACGGCGCGCCCGAGATGAAATGGTCAAGCAGCATCGCGACCACTTGCGGCTTCAGCGCGGTCCAGTCCGCGCCGGGTCCGGCGGTGACGGAAATGAACTCGCGGCCGAAGAACACGCCGGTCACGTCGCCCAGATCGAACAGCACTTCGGCCAGCGGTGAGGCGGCGGCATCCTCGGGCGAGGTGAATTCGCGGGTTCCGGCAGCCATGACCTGCTGGCCGGGCAGGAACTTGAGCG
>JANLUV010000008.1:0-2828 GCA_031363685.1 Alphaproteobacteria bacterium
ACTTCTCGACCACTTCTGGCAACATCACCGATGACATCATCATGGGCTATCTCGACCGACATATCCGCAAGGATGGCTTCAGCCCCTCCGCATGATCCTACCGGCGTCAGCCGGTTAGTCATTCAGATGAAGCGTAGCGTGATCGTCGTCGGTCGCGGGACCTTGCTTAGAGAGCTGCTGAAACGGCTCCGCTACGGGAGCGGCCAGGGCCGTCCCGGAATTCCGGGGACACAATACTAATTAGACGTCCGGCCCGGTCGGTGCTATTGATCGAACCATGGCCCGTCTTGCCCGAGTCGTTCTGCCCGGTGTTGCGCACCACATCACCCAGCGCGGCAACCGCCGCTTGCCGGTGTTCTTCGGCGATGACGACCGGCGGCTCTACCTCGATCTGCTGCGCGAGGGTTGCGCCTCAGCGAACGTGCGGTGTCTGGCCTGGTGCCTGATGGACAATCATGTCCATCTGATCCTGGTTCCCGAGGACGCCGACGGCCTGCGTGCCGCGCTGGGCGAGGCGCACCGGCGCTATACCCGCGCGATCAATTTTCGCGAGGGCTGGCGCGGCTTCCTGTTTCAGGGGCGCTTCGCCTCCTATCCGATGGACGACGCCCACCTGCTGGCGGCGGTCCGCTATGTCGAGTGGAGCCCGGTGGCGGCGGGTATGGCGGCAACCGCGCAGGACTGGCCATGGTCGAGCGCGCGCAGCCATCTGGCGGGGCGGCGGGCGAAGGGTGATCCGCTGACCGATGTCGCGGCGCTGGCTGTGCATGTGCCGAACTGGCGCGCCATGCTTCGTCACGGCGTCGACGCGGGCGGCGTTGAAGGCCCGGGCGAGGCGGTGCTCGAGGCCATCGAGTCGCGGCTGCGCACGGGGCGCTTGCTGGGCGCGGAAGAATGGATTGCCCGCCAGGAGGAAGTTCTGACGCGCAAGCTGACCCCGGCGCGGCGCGGTCCGAAAGGGAAAGGCTAATTAGTATTGTGTCCTCGGAATACCATTTCGACAAATCCAGACTGCCAAGCCGCCACACGACAGTCGGCCCCGAGCGGGCGCCGCATCGGTCGTTCCTCTATGCCATGGGATTGACCGATGCCGAGATCGCACAGCCCTTCGTCGGTGTCGCGACTTGCTGGAACGAGGCGGCTCCGTGCAACATCACGCTCAGCCGTCAAGCGCAGGCGGTCAAACTGGGCGTGAAGGCAGGTGGCGGCACGCCGCGCGAGTTCACTACCATCACCGTGACAGATGGCATCGCCATGGGCCACCAAGGTATGAAGTCGTCGCTGGTAAGCCGCGAGGTGATCGCCGACTCGGTCGAACTCACCATGCGCGGCCATTGCTACGACGCGCTGGTGGGCCTTGCAGGGTGCGACAAGTCACTGCCCGGCATGATGATGGCCATGGTCCGCCTCAACGTACCGAGCGTCTTCATGTACGGCGGAACAATCCTGCCAGGGCGCTTCCACGGGAAGGATGTCACGATACAGGATGTTTTTGAGGCGGTGGGCAGCTATCAGGCCGGAAAAATCTCCGAGGACGAGCTACATGCGCTCGAATGTGTCGCGTGCCCTTCCGCTGGTTCTTGCGGCGGCCAGTTTACAGCCAATACCATGGCTTGTGTCGCAGAGGCGCTTGGCCTGGCACTGCCCGGTTCGGCCGGTGCTCCGGCCTCCTACGAGAGCCGCGATGCCTATGCAGTGGCATCCGGTAAGGCGGTGATGCACCTACTCGAAATCGGACTGCGGCCGCGGGACATCGTCACCCGCAAGGCACTGGAGAACGCTGCCACCGTGGTCGCGGCCTCCGGGGGATCGACCAATGTGGCATTGCACTTGCCGGCGATCGCCCACGAAGCGGGCATTGATTTTGATCTGCATGCGGTCGCCGCGATCTTCAAGCGCACACCCTATATCGCCGACCTCAAGCCGGCAGGGCGCTATGTCGCCAAGGATCTGTTCGAGATCGGCGGCGTGTCTGTGCTCCTGAAGGTGCTGCTCGATGGCGGTTATCTGCACGGCGACTGCATCACGGTGACCGGCAAGACGATCGCCGAGAACCTGGCCGATGTTGTCTTCCCGACTGGCCAGGACGTTGTTCGCCCGATCTCCGACCCGATCACCCCCACCGGCGGCGTCGTCGGACTGCGCGGAACGCTCGCCCCGGAAGGCGCGATCGTCAAGGTGGCTGGCCTCCAGAACCTCAAATTCCGTGGTCCTGCACGCTGCTTCGACAACGAGGAGGAAGCCTTTCGAGCCGTACAGAACCGCGAATACGGCCAAGGCGAAGTCATTGTCATCCGCTATGAAGGTCCAAAGGGTGGCCCTGGCATGCGCGAAATGCTGGCGACCACAGCGGCGATTTACGGCCAAGACATGGGTGACAAGGTGGCGCTCATCACGGACGGGAGATTCTCAGGCGCCACACGTGGCTTCTGCGTTGGCCATGTCGGTCCAGAAGCAGCAGTTGGCGGCCCGATTGCGCTGCTGAAGGATGGCGACATCATCGCTATCGATGCCGAAGCTGGCACGCTCGATATCGAGCTCTCGGTGGAGGAACTGGAGGCTCGGCACAAGGACTGGCAACCGCGTCGCCACGACTTCCAGTCGGGGGCACTATGGAAATATGCGCAAACCGTGGGGTCTGCGGCGAAGGGCGCGGTCACCCACCCCGGCGCCAAACACGAGACCCAATGCTATGCCGATGTTTGACCTTCGCGCCCCACGAATCGAGGCGATCTTCCGAAGAAGTTCCGGGAAGAAGTTCCGGGTGAAGTTCCGGGGACACAATACTAATTAGACGTCCGGCCCGGTCGGTGCTATGCTGCGGCGCT
>JANLUV010000039.1:0-5135 GCA_031363685.1 Alphaproteobacteria bacterium
TGCGCAGCATCTTGCTGCGTTCGTCCGCCGCGCCCAGCGTGGTCATCACCCGGTGCCACAGCACGCGCGCGGCGCGCAGCTTGGCCACTTCCATGAAAAAGTTCATGCCGATGGCGAAGAAGAAGCTCAGGCGCCCGGCAAACTTGTCAATGTCCAGCCCGCTGGCCACGCCGTACTTCACGTATTCCATGCCGTCGGCGATGGTGAACGCCAGTTCCTGCACCTGCGTCGCGCCGGCTTCCTGCATGTGGTAGCCGGAAATCGAGATCGAGTTGAACTTGGGCATCTCGCGGCTGGTAAAGCCGAAGATGTCCGAGATAATCCGCATGCTGGGCTCGGGCGGGTAGATATAGGTGTTGCGGACCATGAACTCCTTGAGAATGTCATTCTGGATGGTCCCGTCCAGCAGCTTGCGGTCGACCCCCTGTTCCTCGCCCGCGACGATGAAGAATGCCAGGATCGGGATGACCGCGCCGTTCATGGTCATCGAGACCGACATCTGATCGAGCGGGATGCCGTCGAACAGGATCTTCATGTCCTCGACGCTGTCGATCGCCACGCCGGCCTTGCCGACATCGCCGACCACGCGGGGGTGGTCCGAATCATAGCCACGGTGCGTCGCGAGGTCGAAGGCGACCGACAGACCCTTTTGCCCGGCCGCCAGGTTGCGGCGATAAAATGCGTTCGATGCCTCGGCGGTAGAGAAACCGGCATACTGGCGGACGGTCCACGGCCGTCCGGCATACATCGAGGCCCGCACGCCGCGCGTGAACGGGGCGTAGCCGGGCAGGCCCGGATCGGTGGTGACATCAGCGGCAGTGTAGAGCGGCTTGACCGCGATGCCTTCCGGCGTCTGCCAGGTCAGGTCCTTGCCCTTGACTTCCTTGGCGGCGGCGGCGGCCCACTGGGTGAGATCGGGCCGGGTGGGATCGGGATTCTCGCTCATCGTCACTGTCCCTTGAACTTAGGCTTGCGCTTTTCGCCAAAGGCCGTGATCGCCTCGGCAGCATCATGGGTGCGGCCGCACAGCCGCTGGTTGACCCGTTCGAGTTCGAGCGTGGCCGCAAAATCATTGTCGAGCGCGAAGGCGACCTGGCGGCGGATTGCGCCGAACGCCCGGGTCGGCCCGGCGGCGAGCCGCGCGGCCAGCGCCTGCGCGGTGGCCAGCACTTCGGCGTCGGGCACGACGCGGTTGACCAGCCCGGCCGCCTTGGCATCATCGGCCGTCAGCCGTTCGCCCAGCAGCGCCATTTCCAGCAGCCGCGCCCGGCCGATGCTGCGGCCGATCAGCCATGTCGCCCCGACATCGGGCACCAGCCCGATATTGGCGAACGGCAGCAGGATATAACCCGACTGGCCCATGACCACGAGATCACCCGACAGCGCGAGGCCGACCCCGCCGCCGGCCACCGGCCCGTTGAGCGCGGTAATCACCGGAATGTCGAGCGCGGCCAGCTTGCACAGCAACGGGTTGTAATGCGTTTCAAGGCCCAGCCCGAGGTCGGCAAACGCATCATCGTCCATCTCGTCATCGGTCAGGTCGGCGCCCGAACAGAACAGCCGCCCCTCGCCGGTCAGCACCAGCGCGCGCGCGCCGCCAGCCAGCGCGGTATCGACCGCTGCGGTCAGTTCATCAAGTACGCCCAGCACCAGCGCGTTGAGTTTGTCCGGCCGGGCAAGGCTGAGCGTGGTGACCGCGCCTGCGCTGCTGGCGGTGATGTAGCGATAGGTCATGTCAGTGCGCGTCTTTCGGGGTTTCCATGATCTCCGTCAGTTGCCCGCCCATGTCCTTGGGGTGGACGAAGAAGATCAGTGTGCCGTGCGCGCCGATACGCGGTTCGCCCAGCACCCGCTTGCCCTGGCTTTCGAACCACGCCTTCGCGGCATGGATATCGGGCACTTCGTAGCAAATGTGGTGCTGCCCCCCGAGCGGGTGCTGCTCCAGCCACTTGCCCACGGCGGAATCCGGCGAGGTTGGCTGGAGCAGTTCGATCTGCGTGCCGGCAGTACCGCCCTCGCCCGGCGTGTTGACGAAGCAGACCCGCACCTGCTGGCTGTCCAGCACGAACGGCGCGGTAATGTCGGCCGCGCCCATCACGTCGCGGTAGAACGCGATCGACGCATCAAGGTCCGGCGTGGCGACGCCGATGTGGTTCAACCGGCCGAGTTGCATCACACGCGCTCCACGATCATCGCGATGCCCTGCCCGCCGCCGATGCACATCGTGATCAGGCCATACTTGCCGCCGGTGCGTTGCAATTCATAGATCGCCTTGACTGTCAGGATCGCGCCGGTCGCGCCGATCGGGTGGCCGAGCGAGATGCCCGAGCCGTTGGGGTTGGTTTTCGCCGGATCGAAACCAAGTTCCTGCGCCACGCCGCAGGCCTGCGCCGCGAAGGCCTCGTTGGCCTCGATCACGTCGATCTGGTCCAGCGTCAGGCCCGCGCGGGCCAGCGCGACCGGCACCGCCTTGACCGGGCCAAGGCCCATCACGCTGGGTTCCACGCCGGCGTGGCCCCACGACAGGATCTTCGCCATCGGCGTGAGGCCGAGTTCCGCCACGGCCTTGCCGCTGGCCAGCACCACCGCGCCCGCGCCGTCGTTGATCCCGCTGGCGTTGCCGGCGGTGACGGTGCCGTCCTTCTTGAACACCGGCTTCAGCCCCGCGAGTGACTCTGCCGAGGTATCGCCGCGCACGTGTTCATCGGTATCGAACACAGTCACGCCCTTGCGGGTCTTGATCTCGACCGGGACGATCTGGTCCTTGAAATACCCGGCGGCAATCGCGGCGGCGGCGCGCCTCTGGCTTTCTACCGCAGCGGCGTCCTGGGCCTCGCGCGTGATGCCGTAGCGGGTCGCCACGTTCTCCGCCGTGATGCCCATGTGATAGTTTTCGAACGGATCGTGCAGCGCGCCCAGCATTCCGTCCTCGAACACCAGGTTGCCCAGCTTCATGCCGTTTCGCGCCGCGCTGGTCATGTGCGGCGCGTTCGACATCGATTCGCAGCCGCCGCCGATGGCGACCTGATGTTCGCCCAGCGCAATGCCCTGCGCCGCCGAGATGATCGCCTGCAGGCCCGAACCGCACAGCCGGTTGACGTTCATCGCCGGCGCCTCGATCGGCACGCCCGCGTTCACCGCCGCGACCCGGCTGATGTAAACGTCCTTGGGCTGGGTAGCCACGACGGTGCCGATCACCACGTTCTCGACCCGGTCGGCCGAAATCCCGGCGCGGGCGATCGCCTCCTTGATGACGATCGTGCCCAGCTCGGCCGGACGCAGCGAGGACAGCGAGCCGCCGAACGAACCGATGGCGGTGCGTGCGCCGCTGACGATGTAGATTTCTTGCATTGCAGTCCTTTTCTAGCCCTCGATCCGAGGGGGTTGTCCGACGCGGCTTCCGGCCATTTCAATCATGGTTTCAATTCGGACGAGGCGTTTGTCCACGCCGATGAGATCGCGTGACATCAGTTTCAACTCATCATTCTGTTCGTCGATCTGCTCTTCCAGCCGCTCGACTTGCGACTGCAGCAGCAGCACTTCGCGCACGGATTTGAGAATGTCCCCCACTGCGCTCATTTGCGCAGACCCGCATCGCGCAGCATCCCGCTGACTTCCTTGCGCGTCGCTGCAAGCTTGGAAATTGACCGCTCCAGGCTGGCCCGGATCCTGGGGACGGCTTCGCTCAACTCCTGCGCAAGCAACTTCAGGGCCGCTTCCTCCTCGGCGGAATCCGGTCCGGCAATATACCGCGAAGTGGCCTCGCGCACGACATTGCCGACCGATTCCCCGCGCTTTGCAGCGAACGCATCAAGGGCTTTCTTGTGCTCGGGACTGGTAAGAAACGTGACGCGCTCGGTCTGCATGGCGAAAGCCTCCTTCACATTACAAGGTCATTGTAATGTTTCGCGCTGGCAAGGCAAGGGACTTCGGCAAACCGGCTCCCTCACAGCGGAATATTGTCATGCTTCTTCCACGGATTTTCGAGGCTCTTGTTCCGCAGCTTCCGCAGGCCCAGCGCGATGCGGCGGCGGGTGGAGTGCGGGTGGATCACCTCGTCGATGAAGCCCTTGGCCGCCGCCACGAACGGGTTGGCGAACCGGTCTTCGTATTCCCTGGTCTTTTCCGCGATGCCCTCCGCCGAAAGCCCGCGGAAGATGATCTCCACCGCGCCCTTGGCGCCCATCACCGCGATTTCGGCGGTCGGCCACGCATAGTTGAGGTCGCCGCGCAGGTGCTTCGATGCCATCACGTCGTAGGCCCCGCCATAGGCCTTGCGGGTGATGACGGTGATCTTCGGCACGGTTGCCTCGGCATAGGCGAACAGCAGCTTGGCGCCGTGCTTGATGATGCCGTTATGCTCTTGCGCGGTGCCGGGCAGGAACCCGGGCACATCGACGAAGGTCAGGATCGGGATGTTGAACGCATCGCAGAACCGCACGAACCGCGCCGCCTTCTTCGATGAATTGATATCAAGGCACCCGGCCAGCACCATCGGCTGGTTGGCAACGACGCCCACGGTCTTGCCTTCGATCCGGCCGAACCCGCACAGGATATTGCCCGCGTGGGCCGGCTGGACCTCGAAGAAATCGCTCTCGTCCAGCACCTTGCGGATCACTTCGTGCATATCGTAAGGCTGGTTGGCCGAGGCTGGGATCAGCGTATCCAGGCTTTGGTCCAGCCGGTCCCACGGATCGGCGTTGGGCCGCTGCGGCACCTCGCCCTTGTTCGACAGCGGCAGGAAATCAAAAAACTCACGCGTGGCCAGCAGCGCCTCGATATCGTTCTCCAGCGCCAGATCGGCAACCGAGGTTTTGGTCGAATGGGTGATCGCCCCGCCCAGTTCCTCTTGGGTCACCACTTCGTTGGTCACGGTCTTGACCACTTCCGGCCCGGTGACGAACATGTAGCTGCTGTCTTTCACCATGAAGATGAAGTCGGTCATCGCCGGGGAATAGACCGCGCCCCCCGCGCATGGCCCCATGATCAGGCTGAGCTGGGGGACGACGCCGCTGGCCAGCACGTTGCGCTGAAAGATTTCGGCATAGCCGCCCAGGCTGGCGACGCCTTCCTGGATCCGCGCGCCGCCGCTGTCGTTGAGGCCGATGATCGGCGCGCCGACCTTCATCGCGTTG
>JANLUV010000047.1:0-1548 GCA_031363685.1 Alphaproteobacteria bacterium
CGCAAAGCGCCGACGCGCTGGTCGATATCTGGGGCGCCGATCATGCTGGCACGGTCAAGCGGATCAAGGCCGCCGTTGCCGCGATGACCGGTGCAGTTGGCAAGGCCACTCCGTTCGAAGTCAAGCTGGTCCAGATGGTCCAGCTGCTGCGCGATGGCGAACCGGTGAAAATGTCGAAGCGCTCGGGCAATTTCGTCACGCTTGCAGACGTGGTGCAGGAGGTGGGCAAGGACGTTGTGCGGTTCACCATGCTGACCCGCAAGCCCGAAGCACAGATGGACTTCGACTTTGCCAAAGTGGTCGAAGCCAGCAAGGACAACCCGGTCTTCTACGTCCAGTACGCCCACGCCCGCATCCGCTCGACCATGCGCAAGGCCGGGGCCGAAGGGATCGTGCCGGTTGATGCCGCGCTGGACCGGCTGGGCGAGGAGGAACTGGCGCTGGTCAAGCTGGCCGCGCAATTCCCCCGGCTGGTCGAAGCCGCCGCGCTGGCGCGCGAGCCGCACCGCGTGGCATTCTTCCTTGGTGACCTTGCTGCGGCGCTCCATGCGTACTGGAACCTTGGCAACGATCGGCCTGAAAAGCGGTTCATTATCGCAGATGATCCGATTCTGACCGGAGCAAGGCTTTTCCTCGGCGCACAAATCGGGCAACTGGTTCGTAACGGTCTGGCCATATTGGGCGTGGAAGCCGTCGAGGAAATGTGACCGGCGCGCGCACGGAGGGATTTGATGCAAGGCACCGAAGAAGAACCGCTCGACCCGCACCGCCCCATCGGCGAGGATGCGCACGATGACGCGCTTGCTCAGGCCGCCCCGGCGCAGACCGCGCTGGGGCTGGACGAGGAAGAACGGCTGCCGTGGCTTGAATCCGCCGATGACGAGGATGAGGACGGCGGCGTCGATACCGCGCGGCTGGTGCGGTTCGTGCTGCTGGGCGTGGCCTTGCTGGCCGCGATCGTCGGCGGGTTGTGGTTCGTCAGCCATCAGGGCGGCAACCAGTCCCGGATCGCCGATGGCGGGGTGATCAAGGCCCCGGCCGTGCCCTACAAGGAAGCCCCGAAGGATGCGGGCGGCAAAACTTTTGCCGGAACCGGCGATTCCGCCTTCGCCGTATCCGAAGGAAAATCCACCCCGGCCAAGCTCGGCGGCGCTGAAACGCCGGTCGCGGCCGCCACGTCTGGGGCCGCCGCAGCGGGCGGGGCCGACACGGGCGGGGTTGGCGTGCAGGTTGGTGCAGGGTCAGTCAGCATGGGCCGCATTGGGTGCGCGCCCGTGGCCAGCATAGGCCAGCATAGGCCAGCAATCAGCTGCGCGGCATGACATGCAGCAAGTGCGGGGCAACCCGAGTCGGGTGCCTCCGGCTGGCGGCGGCCCCAGGCCATGGCAGGATTCAGGCCATGCCGCCGCCCAAGCGCCCCACGCCCGACATCCTGAGCGAGCCCCTGCACCATGGCGGGCGCGAGATATTCGCCCTGCGCCTCCTGCATGCGGCCCTTCAGGTTCTCCAGCTTTGCGAGCTCGCGCTTCTGCGCCTGCGCGGCCTGCA
>JANLUV010000060.1:0-4962 GCA_031363685.1 Alphaproteobacteria bacterium
AGGGCATGGGCTGGACGAGCAGCTTCGAAACCGGGATTGGCGCGCACGCTATCACCAGCGGGATCGAGGGCGCGTGGGTGAATACGCCGACCGAGTGGTCGGAAAATTATTTCCGGCTGCTGATGGACTATGACTATGAACTGGTCCGCAGCCCCGCCGGGGCGCAGCAGTGGCAGCCGATCAACCAGAAGGAAGAGGATAAGGCGCCTGCCGCGCACGATCCGTCAAAGCGCGTGCCGACGATGATGACCACCGCCGACATGGCGCTGAAGGTTGATCCCGAATTTCGGGTGATTTCGAAGAAATTCCGGGCCGACCACGAGGCGTTCAAGGACGCGTTCGCGCGTGCCTGGTTCAAGCTGACCCACCGCGACATGGGGCCCAAGGGCCGCTACCTCGGACCTGAGGTGCCGAAGGAGGATCTGATCTGGCAGGATCCGGTCCCCGCGGGCACTGCGGCATCCGATGGTGATGTTTCGGCGTTCAAGGCGAAGATCATCGACGCGGGGTTCAGCGTTGGCCAGCTGGTCAAGGCGGCCTGGGCCTCGGCTTCAACCTACCGCAGGTCGGATTACCGCGGCGGCGCCAATGGCGCGCGCATTCGGCTTGCCCCGCAAAAGGACTGGGCGGTCAATGAGCCGGCCGAGCTCGCCACGGTGCTCGGCAAGATCGACGAGCTGCGCGGCCGCCTGTCGATGGCCGACGCCATCGTCCTTGCCGGCACCGTTGCGGTCGAGAAGGCGGCCAGGGATGGCGGCTTTGCCGTCGCCGTGCCGTTCACCGGGGGCCGCGGCGACGCCTCGCCGGAGTGGACCGACGCCGAAAGCTTCGAGGTGATGGAGCCCAAGGCCGACGGCTTCCGCAACTATCTTGCGACCAAGCATAGCGTGAAGACCGAGGAACTGCTGCTCGATCGTGCGTCGCTGCTGGGGCTTTCGGCGCCCGAAATGACCGTGCTGGTGGGCGGGCTGCGCGTGCTCGGCGCCACGCATGGCGGGAGCCGCAACGGCGTCTTCACCACACGGGTCGGCCAGCTGACTAACGACTTCTTCGTTAACCTGCTCGACAACGACACTTTTTGGGAGGTCGTCGATACCAGTGGCGACGAAGAGTTTATCGGCTACGGCCACGGCGGCCGGCAGGAGAAGTGGCGCGCGACGCGGACCGACCTCATCTTTGGCTCGAACAGCCAGCTGCGCGCGACCGCCGAGGTATACGCCGAGAAGGGCAATGAGGAGAAGTTCGTGAAGGACTTCGTCAAGGCCTGGAACAAGGTGATGAACGCCGATCGCTTCGATCTCGCGCGCCCGGCCGAGGTGGCGAACTGACGCAGCCCACGGCGTGCATCAAGCGATCCGCTCGATTCGAGTCGGACCTGCCGGGTGCACGCCGTGGTCGCCCCGCCGCGCGGCTGAACGGGATGGTGGGCTGCCACAAGGGCTCGCGCTATTTGCTCGACGCGGCAATCATCGACCCGTCGCGCGCTTGGTTGTTTCTTCGTCGGGTGTCGGTCGACCGCTGCCCACCCCCATCCAGGAACCATAACGCTCCTGCCATCATCAAGCCTCCTCAACCGAAGGCTTCCTGAATCACCACAGGCCAGCAGAATCAAGGCTCTGGTTAGGTTTTGACCCTAAGATGGGTATCATTGGCAGCACGCTCAAACTGTTCGCGACCACGGCCTACAAGGATGGCAAGTTCGTCGAAGTCACCGCCAGGGACGCTCTCGGCGTGCTGCAGATGGTCGAAGTGTCCCCGCGCGGCGAGATCGAAATCGACGCGCGCGGCGAAACCACAGTCCCCGGCGTATTCGCGGCGGGCGACGCCACCACGGTGCCGTACAAGCAGATCGTCATCGCGATGGGGCGGGGGCAACCGCCGGACTATCGGCGTTCGACTACCTCTATCCGGCTGCCGGCAGACATCGAAGTCGCCGCAGCACAGGCAGCCTGAGCCGTTCCCCTGCTGCTGGCGGGAGGGGACTTTCAGGCCCGGGGCCGCTTCAGCACGATATAGACCGCGCCCGCCCCGCCATGGCGCGGGTGGGCCGGGCGAACCGCCGCGATCCGGGTTCCGTGCGGGCCGGCGGCCAGCCAATCGAGCAGCTTGGCGCGGATCGCCCCGCGCCGTTCTCCGCGCGAGGCGTGGTCATCCGACGAGCGCGGCCGCCCGGTTATCAGCAGGACCAACCGCGCGCCGTGCGCGATGGCCTGGGTCAGCCCATGGTCGAGCCGGGCGTGGGCCGCTTCAAGCGTGTGGTCGTGCAGATCGAGCGTGAAATCGGGTGACACCGCTGCCTTGGCCAGCTTGCGTTCCCAACTGGCATCGAGCCCGTGCCGGTCGAGCGGACGCGGTGGCGGCGCACGGTTCGCTTCCGCCCCGAGCCGGGGAGGGGGACCAGCCGCAGGCTGGTGGAGGGGCACACGCGGCGGGCGCTTCGGCGGATGGGTGCGAACGGGCTCACCTGCCCCTCCACCAGCCTGCGGCCGGTCCCCCTCCGCCTTGGGGGGAGGAACGGGTGGGTGCAGCGGCTTTACCGTCGCGGCGACTTTTGCCCACAGGACCACCTCATCGGGTGTAAGCCCGCGCGGCGGCCTGCTCACTTCGAAACGCGGCCGCCCCCGGCCAGCCTCGCCAGCACGCCCTTGGGCAGCAGGATCAGCGCGTCGCCCCGTGTCGCCATGCCGCCGGCGATCGTCCGCGCGGTCGGCCCGGCGCCCCAGAACGAATCGAAGCGGTTGGTCCCCCTGATCGCCCCGCCGGTATCCTGCGCGACCCACAGCCCACTGGTTTCGATCCGATCGGTCGCCAGCCATACCGGCGCACCCAGCGGAACGTACCAGGGATCGGCCGCCAGCGAGACCTGCCCCCGCACCGGCACGTTCAGCGCGCCAACCGGCGCGTCACCGGTATTTTCGCGGAAGAAGATATAGGCCCGGTCCTGCCGCATCAGCGCCTTGCCGTCCTCCGGGTGTTCGCGCAGGTACCGCATGATCCCCTGCATCGAGCCGGGATACTGTCCCGGCCCATCACCGATGATGCCCTTGTCCTTCAGCACCTGGCCGATGCCAGTATAAGGCAAGCCGGTCTGCCCGCCGTAACCGATCCGCATGATCGATCCATCGGGCGCAACCAGTCGGCCGGAACCCTGTATCTGAAGGAAGAAGAATTCCACCGGATCCGCCGCCCACGCCAGTTCCAGCCCCTTGCCGGCCAGCGCCCCGTCCTCGATCGCGGCGCGATCGTGATAGGTCACGAACCGTCCTGCCTCGTCGAACCGGCCCAGCGGCGGCTGACCGGTGCGCTGGTCGAACGGCGTCCCGAACGGCCAGGCGCGCACCAGATCGGGCGGCAGCTTGTAGACCGGCACGGCAAACCCGGGCTGCAGCGTGCGCGAGCCGGCAATTTCCGGCTCGTAATAGCCAGTGACATAGCTCTTGCCGTCACCCACCCGCGCGGTGTCGAAATACGTCGTGAAGAACGATGCGGCATCAGCGGCGGGCCAGGTCGGCGCGGCTGTGCAGGCGCCGCGCCAGTCATCCGGCCGGGTCAGCCCGCTCTGGTCGGTGCGGACCAGCAGGCGCCGGCAGCTTTCGGTGAACGAGCGCAGCGCCGCGCCGGGCCTGCCCGCCGCGAGCGCCAGTCCGCCCAGTGCCGGTCCCGGCTGCACGCCCACTTGCGCCGCGTTGGGCGGTGGCGGGGGCGGCACCGGAACGGGCGTTTCCGGGATGGTGGGATAAGTTGCGGGCGGACGGCTTTGCGGAATGATCGTACAGGCGGAAACCAGCGTCAGCGCCGCCAGCGCCGCGAAACCCTTGCCCCACCTCCGCATGAACAATCAGGCTTCGTCGGTTTCGTCGAGCAGCCAGTCCGGACCGACTGCGTTGGTCACGCGGCTGAATGTCCACACGTCGTTGGCCTCGATCGCATCATCGAGCGATCCGGCGATCATGGTGCCTTCCGCATCGCGCGTGACTGCGGCGATATCGGCGGCGAAGCGCACGGTCACACGGGCCAGCGTGCCCTGCAGGCTGGCATCGACGATGGTCGCATCCTCGATCCGCACCAAGCGGTTTTCCACCGTCTCGCCAGCGGCCAGACGTGCGTCGATCACGGCGGCAAAGCCTTCGTAGACATCGCGGTCGCACAGCTGCGACAGCGCGTCCTTGTCACCCTTCCAGAACGCTTCGAGGACCATGCGATAAGCACCGCGCGCGCCATGCAGGAACGGGAGCGCGTCAAACCGGCGGTCGGCCGCAGCAATTTCGCGCAGGCCCCGTTCGGCAACCGGGAGAACGCCGGGAATTTCACGCGGGCGCGGCTGGACCCCGACTTGCGGCACGCTGCGTTCGGGCAGGCGTTGCGGCACGCTGCGCGGCGCCGCATTCGGGGCGCCGTCCTGCGTGCCTTCGAACCGGCCCTGGATCGGCTCTTCCTCATGCTCGGCACGGCGACCGAGAACGGAATAAAGCCTCAGGCCGAGGAAGGCCGCGATCATGGCCAGAATGACGACTTCGACGGTCACGTCTTGCACTTTCGTTTTCGGCCGGCGGCACTGCGGCGGCTGCATGAATAGATACTTTGCCTCAGATAGGTACGCTTGACAAATGAACAACGCATGATCGGCACCATCGGGCCATTTTCGCGGCAGGCCGATGCCAGCTTGCAACGAATTCGGTATCATCGCGGGACGGCGCGGTGCAGCAATCGGAGTTACGCAGCGTTCGGCAGACACGCAGCGGGACATTGCCGCCCGCCGTGCGGGATGCTAGGCGGCCCGCCAAATCATATCGCCGCCAGTTTCTGGCATCCAACTGGGCCAGATCCTGGCTTCTAACAGGGAAAGTTCTTCCAATGGCCGACGAAGGCAACGTCATCTCCGATCTCAAGCTGCCCAACGGCGAAGACACCGACCCGGCGGCAGGGATCATTTCGCAGTACGTCAAGGATCTTTCGGTCGAG
>JANLUV010000066.1:0-3303 GCA_031363685.1 Alphaproteobacteria bacterium
GAACGCGACGATCAGCTACTACGCCAAGGGCGCGCTTGTGGCGCTGTGCCTGGACCTGACGCTGCGCGATGCCGGGCAACTGTTCAACTTCATCACCGGCTATGTCGAGCCCAAGACAACCGAATTTCTCTCGATCTCGCCGATCTCGCTGCGCCGGACGCTGTACGAGAATATCGACCGCGAGACCGAATATGCCCGCGCCAGCAAGCCCGCGACGATCTGGGCCAAACTTAACGCGCTGACCGACGAAGGCCTGATCAAGCGGCTCTACACCGCCAGCCAGGCCGGGGTGGACATCCGCCTCGTGGTGCGCGGGATCTGCTGCCTGCGCCCCGGTGTGCCCGGCTTGTCCGAGACGATCGCGGTCAAGTCGATCATCGGCCGGTTCCTTGAACACTGCCGCATCTGGGCGTTCGGCAACGGCGCGACGCTCCCCAACCGGCGCGGGCGGGTGTACATTTCCTCGGCCGACGGGATGAGCCGCAATCTTGATCGCCGGGTCGAATCGCTGGTGCCGATCCGCAACCCGACCGTGCATGATCAAATTCTCGATCAGGTCATGCTGGCCAATCTGCTTGATACGGAACAAAGCTGGGTACTGGCGTCCGATGGTACGTACCGGAGACTCGACCGGGGGCCGAAACCGTTCAACCTCCACAAGTATTTCATGACCAACCCTTCGCTGTCCGGTCGCGGTGCGGCATTGGCCAGCGGACGCAAGGTGCCCAAGCTGGCTTTGCGGCGTGGCGGAGGCCGATAGGCAGGAATTCATGGCAACGCACGAACGCTCGGCGGCTCACGATCTGAAGCCGTCGCGCGCCATCATCGATATCGGGTCCAACACCGTGCGGCTGGTCGTCTATGGCGGGCCGGCGCGCGCGCCGACGGTGTTGCACAACGAAAAGGTCAGCGCCAAGCTCGGCCGGGGCGTGGCGGATTTCGGGCGATTGTCGGAAAAAGCGGTCAAGGCCGCTCTGGCGGCATTGGCGCGCTACCGGGCGTTGCTCGAACTGAAGGGCGTGCGCCGGATCGACGTGGTAGCCACCGCAGCGGTGCGCGATGCGGCCGACGGGGACGCCTTTCTCGAGCGGGTCCGCGCGCTCGGCTTCGCGCCGCGCCTGCTGTCGGGCGAGGAAGAGGCCGTGGCCAGTGCGATGGGCGTGATCGGCGCCTTTCCCGCCGCCAGCGGGATCGTGGCCGACCTTGGCGGCGGCAGCCTTGAGCTGATCGATATCGATGCCGATACCTGCCGCCACGGCGTCAGCCTGCCGCTCGGCACCTTGCGCCTGCCGCCGCTGCGCACCGGCGGCGATCCAGCGTTCGGGCGCCACGTCGCCCGTATCCTTGCTGACGCGGACTGGTCGGCGCCGCACAGCCCGACGCTCTATCTGGTCGGCGGTTCGTTCCGCTCGTTCGCCCGTTATGCGATGCTGCAAGGCGAATGGCCGTCCGATGATCCGCACGGCTTCACCATCGCTGCCGACGCGGCGGCGGCGATCGCCCGCACGCTGGCGCGCAAGAAGGGCGATGCGCTGCTGCCGGCCCCCGGGGTCAGCTCGTCGCGCCTGGTCGCCATGCCCGATGCCGCCGCGTTGCTGCTTGCGCTGACCCGCACGCTGAAGCCGGCCGAACTGGTGTTCTCGTCCTGGGGTCTGCGCGAAGGGCTGCTGTACAGCGCGCTTGAACCCGGCCTCCAGAAGCAGGACCCGCTGCTCGCCGGGATATCCGCATTCGTCGAGCATCACGGCGCGGCCCCGGCGGCCGCTGCGATGGTGGCGGGGTGGACCGCGCCCGCCAACCTCGCCCGCGCCGCCGGGGGGCGCGAACGGCTGCGGCTCGCCGCAACGATGCTCGCGCTCGCCTCGGCTAATGTCGAGCCGAACCTGCGGACCGACCTGTCGGTGGCATGGGCGATGCGCAAACGCTGGATCGGCATCACCAACCGCGAACGGGCGATGCTCGCCGCCAGCCTGATGGCCAACGCCGGGCGGATGGACGTGCCCGCGCTATGGCGCAGCTTCGCGTCGGTCGACGATCTGCGCGAGGCGCAAGGCTGGGGCCTGGCAGTGCGGCTGTGCCGGCGCCTGTCGGGTGCGGCCGCGCAATCGCTCGGCAGCACCGCGCTGATCGCCGACGGCACCTCGCTGGTGCTTGTGGTGCGCAAACCCTACGATGCGCTGGTGAACGACGGGGTAGAACGCGATCTCAAGGCGCTTGGCACGCACCTCGGCCTGCGCACTGCCTGGGAGATCGTGGCCGAGGGCGACCGGCTGCGTTAGAGCCGTTCCGATTGCCATTGGTTCTCCCCGCGCCCGCAGCGAGGGGCAGGGGTGGCGAAGCGCGGCGAAAGCCGCGCGCCCATGCTGGCGGCAGTACACCCCCACCCGGCCTCCCCCTCAAGGGGAAGGAGCGAAGTGGCCCATGCAAATCGAAGCGACGTTAGTTGGATCAGGCCGCGACGCTGAACCGCGCGGCATAGCGGCCGGTGATCCGGTCGACCGGCAGCACCACGCACACGTCGATCGTGTTGAACGCCGCATCCACATAGGCGCCGTCGCCGAACTGCGCGCCGGCACGCAAATAGCCTTTCACCAGCGGCGGCAACTGGAACATCGCCCGCCCCGCGTCATAAGTCCCGCGCGCCAGTTGCTCCAGCGGCACCGCCTGACCGTCCCGCACCCGCGCGTCCAGCACCCGGGGGCGCCGCTGCGCATCGGCCAGATGGTGGTGGTAAAGGTACGACAGCCCCGGCGCGTGGGCCGCCGGATCGGTCCCCGGGAACGAAGCGCAGCCGAACATCAGGCCGATGTCATGCCGGGCAATGTAATCGGCAATCCCGCGCCACAGCAGCGCGATTGTCGCGCTGGTGCGGTAACGGGCCAGCACGCAGGACCGGCCCAGTTCGAGCAGTTCGCCAGCGGGGCGGGCCGGCCCCTCGGTCAGCGTGGACAGGTCGAACTCACCCGCCGAATAGAACCCTTCATGGGCGCGGGCGATTGATTCGCGTAGCAGGCGGTACGTGCCGACCACGCAGTCCGCCGCAGGGGCGTCCTCGTCGATCACCAGCAGGTGATCGCACAGCGCGTCATAGGCATCGGCATCGACCGTTCCGGCCGTATCGGTGGCGGCGGCGCCCATTTCCTCGAAGAATATCCGCCAGCGCAAGTGCTGCACGGCGGCAAGGTCGGCCGCGTCCTGCGCCAGCCTGACGGTCAGGCGGCGCGGCGTGGCGGCGCGAACTGGCTCGGACATGACGGCGTCGAACATCGGACCCTCCCGCCGTGGGAATAGGGCCGCCTCGTG
>JANLUV010000073.1:0-3117 GCA_031363685.1 Alphaproteobacteria bacterium
CGCCGCCCCGGGGTCCGTGACCGGGGCGGCGGGACTTCGTGCCGCATGACCTGAACATCACACCATTAAAGATCGGCGTTCCAGCGATGCGGCTCGTCAACATCAAGCCCGGCCGCGGCCCGCAGATTTTGATCGGGGCGATCCCGATCGTCATCGCCCTGATCGCCTATGCGGTGCTGTCCGCCGCGCGCGCCGAAGCCAATCCCCACGACAAGGTCCTGCCGACCTTCCTGGCGATGGCCCGCGCCGCGTTCCGTCTGTTCACCGAAACCGACGCCCGCACCGGCGAGATCACCGCGCTGGCCGATACCACGGCCAGCCTGTACCGGCTGGCCATCGGCGTGCTGATTGCCACCGTCTCGACCCTGCTGCTGGGCATCGCGCTGGGGGTGGTGCCGCTGGTCCGCGCGGCGCTGGGGCCGATCATCACGATCATCGCAGTGATCCCGCCGATCGCGGTGCTGCCGATCCTGTTCATCGTGCTGGGCCTCGGCGAAGCGTCGAAGATCGCCCTCATCGCGGTTGGCATCGCCCCCTACATGGTGCGCGACCTGGCGGGCCATGTCGCCGCGCTGCCGGCCGAACAGTTCGTCAAGGCGCAGACGCTGGGCGCCAGCACCTGGCAACTGACGTTGCGGGTCGCGCTGCCGCAAGCCCTGCCGCGCCTGATCGATTCGCTGCGCCTGTCGATGGGGCCGGCGTGGGTATTCCTGATCTCGGCCGAGGCGATCGCTTCGGACGTCGGGCTGGGCTACCGGATATTCCTGGTCCGCCGCTACCTGTCGATGGACATCATCCTGCCGTACGTGGCGTGGGTTTCGCTGCTCGCAATCCTGACCGACTGGGCGCTGCGGACGATCAGCCGCAAGGCTTTCCCCTGGGCGCATGGAGATAGGCGATGAGCGCGTTGCTGTCGCTGCAGAACGTCTGGGTCGAATACGGCGACAAGGTCGTGCTGGAACGGGTCAACCTGGATATTGCCGAGGGCGAGTTCGTCTCGGTGGTCGGGCCGTCGGGTGCGGGCAAGAGCACGTTCCTGCGCCTGATCCTGGGGCAGGAAGGCCCGAGCCGGGGCAAGATCCTGCTCGACGGGACGCTGCTGACGCCCGAATGTTCGCCCGACCGCGGGGTGGTGTTCCAGCGCTATTCGGTGTTCCCGCACCTGACCGCGCTGGCCAACGTGATGTTCGGGCTGGAATGCGCGGGCGCGCCGCTGCTGGGCAAGCTGATCGGCGCCAAGCGCCGCGCCGCGCGGGACGAGGCGGTGAAGATGCTCGAGGCGGTCGGCCTTGGCCACAACCTGCAGGTCTATCCCGCGCAGATGTCGGGCGGGATGCAGCAGCGGCTGGCGGTGGCGCAGGCGCTGGTCAAACACCCGCGCGTGCTGCTGCTGGACGAACCGTTCGGCGCGCTCGATCCGGGCATCCGGCTCGACATGCACGAACTGGTCACTGCGCTATGGCAGGCGCATGGGCTGACGATTGTGATGGTCACCCACGACATCAACGAGGCATTCAAGCTGGGTACCCGCGTGCTGGCGTTCGACAAGCGCCGCCACGATCCGCACGCGCCCAACCGCTACGGCGCGACGGCGGTCTATGACGTGAAGCTGGACCGCAAGGCGAAGGAAGCGGGGCCACCGGCGGAGCTGGTCGGGGCAAGCTGAGCTTGCCGGGCGAGCGCATTTGCCCAAGCTACAAATAGCAGCGCGGTATCGGAGCTGTCAGTTGCGGTCGGGCCGATCGGCGCCACACATACCCGCAGGCGTGATGGCTGCTGAAACGAGTTCAGCATGACGAGGTTGGTTGGATGAATGCCCGCCTTGGGTTGTACGCCGCCACCCATCCGCCTGAACCCCGCCAACAAACAAGCCCCGGACTTGCGCCCGGGGCCTTCCTGTCGTTCGTTCGCGCTCGGTCAGAGCGTGCCGTCGGCGGCCATCTTCATGAAGCTGGCGTCGTAGCGCAGCTTGATGTTGTGCTTGTCACCCAGCACCGTGCCGTTCGGGAATTCGATGCCGATGGCATCGACCGAAGTGGCGCTGGGGCCGAACAGGCCCTTGGCGAAGCTGAACCGGCGCACGCCGTCCATGTGCTTCACGACATCCGGGCTGCTGACATAGGCCACGGCGTCCGCGGGCTTGTAGTAAAGGAAGGTGGTCTTGAGCTGGCCCTGGTAGTTGGCGGTGTCGGTGCCGGACAGCTTGGCCATCTCGGCGATCGCCTTGGCCGATTCCGCATCGCCCCTGGCCATGATGGCGAGCACTTCATACCATGCCCCGACCAGCGCCTTGCCCAGGTTCGGGTTGGATTTGAGCGTCGGGGTAGAGACGCTCATGGTGTCCTGGATCTCGTTGGGGATATTCGAGCTGTTGAACACCTCGGTGGCGCCCGGGGCCGTTTTAATCTGCGTCAGTTGCGGGTTCCATGCGGCGACGGCGGTAACATCTTTGGTCCCGAAGGCGCCGACGATATCGGCGTCCGAGGTGTTCACCGTCTTAACGTCGGACAGCTTCAGCCCGTTCATTTCGAGCGCGCGGGCAAGCAGGTAGTGCGACACCGACAGTTCGACGAGGTTGATCGTCTTGCCCTTGAGGCTGGAGACGGTGCCGGGCCCGTTGATGACGATGCCGTCGTTGCCGTTGGAGTAATCGCCCATGATCAGCAGCGTGGTATCCTTGCCGCCGGCGGCGGGGATGGTCAGCGCGTCCATGTTGGTGAGGCTGACGCCGTCGAGTTTACCGGCGGTGTACTGGTTTACCGATTCAACGTAATCGTTCACCTGGATCAGGTTGATCTTGATCCCGTACTTGTCGGCCCACTTTTTGAGGATGCCGCTTTTTTCGGCATAGGGCCAGGGCATCCACCCGGCGTAGATCGACCAGCCGACGTTGAATTCGGTCTTCGCGGCTTCTGCCGCCGGGGCGGCGGCGGATTCTTCCTGCTTCGCTCCGCCGCAGGCGGCAACGAAGAGCAGGCTGGCGAGGCTGGCGCTGTGCAGTGCATTCTTCCACGTGAACGTCATGAACTTCCCCCCTGTGATGATCGGGCTGATGCCGGATTGGGATTGGGATTGGGTTGTGCGATTGATGGCCCCGGATTGATGGCCCCGGATTGA
>JANLUV010000093.1:0-2595 GCA_031363685.1 Alphaproteobacteria bacterium
CAAGGTCGATCCGGGTGGCAATCGGTTCGATGTCCTTGCGCGCGAATTCCCGCGCCATGTCCCGCAGCATTGCCTGATCTTCGGACAATTCCTTCAGCATCGCGCTTCTCCCGTTCTGACCACAGCTAGAAGGCCCGGCTGCGCCGGACTCTTTCGTCCAGGTTAGGCGCGTACTGCCACGATCTGAATTGTCGGAAATCCGCTATTGCGCCCGCTCGGGCAGGGGCGGAATCGTTGGCCGTTTGCTGTCCGTCCGGCAGGCGGCAGGCCGCTCAGCTCTGCAGTTTCGCGACCAGCGCGGCGCGGTTATGGATGTGGAACTTACGGTAGATGCGCTTCAGGTGGTTTTCGATGGTGTGAACCGAAAGACCGGTAAGATAAGCGATTTCCTTGTTCTGCTTGCCCGCGCAGATGAGCTGCGAGATCTCGGATTCGCGCGGGGACAGCACTGGCCCTCGGTCTGGTCCAGCCGGTTGCTGGAAGCCCACCGTCCGCCGCAGCAGACCATAGCCGTCGCTCGCCTGGAGCACCCGATTGAGGATGCTCACCGAAATCATGTCCTTCACGGTGCGCAACTGTTCGCCGAGCCGCGGGTACGACACCTCGGGGCGCAGCCCCCGGCCTTTCACGCGGTGCAACCCGACCACAAGGTAGAACCCGGGGAGGAAACGCCGGGTCGCCGCACCGACGATATCGATCTGTTTTTCCGCCATGAAGCGCCAGTACTTCTCGGCTCGCTCGCCATTGGCCGAAACGCGCGGATCGCAGCCTAGTTCAAAACTGTCGGTTTGATTGGCGCGGGTCTCGCGGATCGCGATGTCGGCGAACGGATCCACCTCGAACAACCGCAAGCGGCGGTATGCGTCCTTCAGTTCGTGCCCGATGCCATAGCCGAAAAGGTCGAACATCTCGCCCCGACCCTTGGTCTTGTCGCAACAGAAGACATCGACGCCGTCTACGCCAGCCGTTTCCGCGACATGGCGAACATATTCGCGGGCTTCGCGACCGATCTGAACCTCACCCAACATGGCACGACTCGTTTCGTGTGCTCATTTTCATTGCAAACGATACCGCGTCTGCAACGGTTCCGCAAACGAAGAAGATCGGTGGATTTCCGCTCATGCTGCAGCCTTGCTTGGCGGAAATCCGCCCCTTCATGGTGTGCGGGCAACACTCGATAATTGCGGGCCAGGCGCCCGTGCCGGGGCCGTGGTTTCGGAGAGATACCTTGAAGCAGGCAACCTTGAAGGCGGCGGGCGCCCGCGCCGGGGCCATTCCGCCCGGCGGCTTCCGCTTCGCCGGGATCGATGAATACGAGCCGCGCATCCTCGAACTGCTCGATGCGCGCCTGACCCGACGCGCACTGGGTGCCTACTGGCCGCTGGACAAGGACGAGGTTGCGCGCCGCCTGACCCGGATGCTCGAAGCCAACGGGCTGGCCGGCTGTACCGTCGCCAACTTCGTGCGCATGGCCGGCGGCGCTTCGAAGGAGCAGTTCTCCTTCGACCTCACCCATCCTGACGGGCAGCGCAAAAAGCAGGTCCTGCGCATCGATCCGCGCGAATCCATCGTTGAGACGTGCCGCTACCGCGAGGCCGAGGCGCTGCTCGCGTTCGAGGGGGTTGTCCCGATCGCGCCCTGTCAACTGCTGGATGGCGACGGCACCTACATGGGCCAGCCCGCCGTGATCCTCAGCTTCATCGACGGGGTCATCAAGCCGCCGATCGAGCAGGGCCGTGCCGTAACTGGCGTCGGGATCACGCTGGACGATGCATGGCGTGCGAAACTGTCGGGCGAATTCATCGACGTACTCGCCCGCATCCATGCGTTCGACTGGCGCAGTGCCGACCTGCCGCACTTCGCCGTGCCGACCCGGCCGCTCGATGCCGCACTGTGGAACGTCAACTGGTGGGCCAAGATCTGGCGCGAGGACGAGATCGATCCGTATCCCTTCCTGACGTACGCCGAACGCTGGATGCGTGAACGGCTGCCGGAATGCACCGACCTGGTGTTCAACCATGGCGACTACCGCTTCGGCAATTACCTGTTCGATCCCGCAACAGCCAAGATGACCGCGATGCTCGACTGGGAACTTGCCCATATCGGCGATTTCCACAGCGATCTCGGCTGGGCCTGCCTGGAACTGTTCGGCGGCGCGCCGGTCAACGGTGAGGTCTGGGTCAGCGGGCTGATGCAGAAGGATGCGTTCATCCGCGCCTACGAGGAGCGGACCGGCCGCACCGTCAACCGCAAGACGCTGGCGTTCTACGAAGTGCTCGCGGCGTTCAAGGGCGCGGTGATGAACATCGGCACCTCCAACGGCTTGGCCATTCGCCAGACCAATCATCAGGACGTGCTGCAATGCTGGATCACCGCTGTCGGCCATCCGCTGATGGACCAGATGGCCCGCGTGATGCGCGCAGAGGAGATGATGGCATGACACCCTCGATCGAAACCCGCATCCGCGCGATCATCGGCGCGCTCGAACACCTGGTGGTCCCGGCGCTGGCCAACCAATTGCAAGCCGAGCAACTGGCTACCAACGGCGTGCAACAAACTCGCGGCGCGGTGCGTGATGCACTAACCCTGTTTGAC